>JBEEOX010000169.1:0-3902 GCA_041191425.1 Verrucomicrobiota bacterium
AACAGCAGCATCGATGATTTGCTCGCCAGCGGGAACACTTCCGCACAAGTCGTGAATGTCGCGCCTGGCGTGCTTTCGGTGACGGGAGTTTTTGGCGACGCTCAATTCAAGAGCATCATGCGCGGGCTCGATCAGAAAAAAGGCGTCGACATCATGGCTCGTCCGTCGGTCGTGACGCGGAGTGGTCAGGCTTCGAACATCGCGATCATTCGCGAGTTCATGTACCCTTCCGAGTACGAACCACCGGAAGTGCCACAAGACACGGACGGAGGCGGAAGCAACTCACCAGTGACCCCGGCCACGCCATCGTCATTCAAAAGCCGCGAGGTGGGAATTACGCTCGAGGTGCTGCCGGTCGCCGATGCCAACAAGCGATTTGTGGATGTGACGCTGAATCCATCGTTTGTCGAATTTGATGGGTTTGTGAACTTTGGCAGCCCGATTCGTCAGTCCGTGCAGCAGGGATTGATCAGCGCACAGCCGGCAGAGATCACTAAGAACGCGATCCTGATGCCAATTTTTAGCGTGCAGAGATTGGCGACCCAGTTGACCGTTGCGGATGGGGCGACAATCGCGATTGGTGGCTTGATGACGGAGAGCGTGAAGAGCGTTGACGACAAGGTGCCTGTCTTGGGAGATATTCCGGTGGTGGGTAGAATGTTCTCTTCGAGGACCCGCGAATCGGTTTCCACTGCTGTGATTTTCTTGGTCAACATCGAGTTAATCGATCCGACAGGGCGCGCCTATCGCGACCGTTGATTTTTCATACTTAAATTATCCAATGTCCAACCACGGAGACCAGGGTCCAGATCAATACTCCTTCGACGAGATCATGGAGCGGTTGAAGAGTAGTCGCAGAGGTGAGTTAGGGCCGGAGGATGGTGAGCTTGTGACCAGAGCCGATGGCACACAGGCGATACGGGTCCGCACACGCAAGCGCCGGAGTCATCAGCCGCACCGCGAGGAGCGTCTAAAAAAACGGCGTAGGCGTGTGATTCAGATTTCTGCCGCGTTGATTCTGATGCTGGTCTTTACCCTGTTCCTGGGCACTGTGTTGATTTACGCCAACAGTGGTTTTTTCCGCGCAAGTCTGAATGCAAAGATTCAGTCGGCAACGGGAGCCTACGTGAAGCTCGAGCAGTTTCGAATGAATCCGAAAAGTGCGAAGGCTGAGCTTCTCGAGCTCGAGTGGTCGGAGTCGGAGTCGGTCAAAAAAATTCTCGCAAGGGGGCTGGATGCGAAGGTGGCCGCGCGGAGTTACTTGGGTGGGCCCATGAAGGGTGATGAGGTGGTGGCCCAGCAGGCGGTGGTGTTCTTGGGGAAACCAGATCCACAGGCGTCGTCAAAATCCATAGCCAAGGATCCGTCCGTTGAGTCGGTTCATTTTTCGCGACTCGCGGCCAATCAGGGACAGGTGATTTATGGTGACCCCAAGTCGCCAATTTTCCAGCTGCAGAATACCGAGTTGTCGTTCATGCCGCGATCCGTTGGCGAGACTACCTCTGCGGATATCGAAGGTGATTCAAATTCCGGAGATAAAAAATCTCTTCAGGATTTGCTTGCCGAGCAAAATGACATGGGTGCTCGCTCGAAACATTTTCCTGGCACGGGTCGATCAGTGCCAAGGTTGCTGGTGAATCATGGTGATCTGGCTTTCAAGGGTTGGCCGAAGTTGCCCTTGGATCGTGGGCAAGTGGAGTTCACCGATGGAATGGTGGAAGTGCTGGGATTGCGTGTCAATGACCCCAACGGCTCGCGGGGCATGATGCAATTCTCTGGGAAGTACGATTCCCGCGCCGTTAATCAAACGCCGAAGTTGTCAGTCGTCGCGACGCAGTTTCCGCTGGAAGAACTAGCAGGCGCGGAGTTGGGAAAAATTTTGTCAGGCACGATTGAATCCGATCCCTTGGCGCCCAGCGAGTTGTTGCTCGGAGTGGGTGAGGAACAGTCGGCATCGATGTTGTTGTCATTCCGTTGCGCGCCAAATGCCTCACTGGCGCTGCATGGCCTTCCTTTTCTCAAATTGCTGGCCAACATTCTTAACGATGATTGGTATCAACATCCGGTCTTTACCGGTGATGTCATTGGCACTTTGAGGCGTGATGGTGCGGCGGTGGCGATCACTGATTTGAATCTGCTAAGCAGGGATCGCATGGCCTTGCGTGGGCGCATTCGTTATGGGCGCGAGCGCGCGTACGATGGTGTGTTAGAGATTGGGATCGCGCCGACAGTGATCAAAGCCTCGGGAAGTCGGCGCATCGACCAGATGTTTGGTCCACCGAAAGGGAATTTCCGCTGGATGACTTTGAAGGTGAGCGGGACGGCTGCGTTGCCGGCCGATGACTTTGAAGCTCAGTTTGATGCCGTGGGCCGCACTGAAACGGGGAAAAATCCGAGCGGCAAGGTGCCCACATTCGAGGAACTCACGCGCCCAGAGTGAGCCGGCGCGGTCGGTAACCGGAAAAAACACGCTGCGGATCAAAAATCGCGATTTGCGGTTGGAATTTTTTACAACCCGCGTGTATTGTGAAAAGTGGAATACGAGCTTCGTTTCGTTTCCCTGTTATTAAAGATTGAAAGGAAAAATGACATGCAAACTGCCAATGTGAATCTGCCCATTACCGTGACTGTGAGACACGATGAAGTGACCGACGCGCTGCGCGATCACGCCCGAAAAAGAATCGAGGGACTTCATCTCGATTACCCACGCATCATTGAAGCCAAGGCCATCCTTGATGCTCATAAAAACCGTCAGAACCAGCACACGGCGGAAATTATTCTTTTCTGCGCCAACCACATCACGATCGAGGCGCATACCGAGAGTAAGGACATGTATGCGGCCATCGATGAAACAATCGAAAAAATCGCCCGCCGCATGCGCAAACATAAGACGCGCCTGTTGAAGAAGAATCGACCGCATCGCAACGAATCAATTCGTCACCTTGAGGAGCGTTTCTTCAATGAAGAGGCGCTCGATCATCCCGAGGAATCGAAATTTGATCCCGTGCCTTACATCGTGCACCCCGACCGTTACGGCATTCGCACGATGTTCAAGGAGGATGCGATCATGCAACTCGAGCTGTCAGATCGCCCCTTCGTTCTCTACAAGAGCGCGCGACGTGGCTGTCTCTCGATCGTTTATCGCCGCAAGGACGGCGATTACGCATCGCTCGATATCAGGCCCGAGGATTTGTGAATTTCGCCTGCGTCTGGGATGCCCGCGCCGCGCTCGCGTCGCGGGCTCACCAGCTGTAATGCACTCGATAGGTCACGACCTTTTCCTCGTCTGGCTTGAGGGCGATCGGAAACTCGATGGTGTGACTGTCGAGTTTACGGAAGTCGGCTGACTTTTCCTTGATCTCCCAGTTGTCAAAGCGGGTGAGGTGCTCGACGACACGAATCTCGACTGGCTCTTTCTTGCGGTTGCGGACCTTGATCTCAAAATTTTCATCGAGCCATTTGTTGGCATTGTCGGTTTTAAAATTCGTGCGGCGGCGCTCACCAACGAGGTCGAAGGAATTGCCGACATAGACGCGGATGGTTTCGTCTTTTGGGGTGTGGTCGATTTGATTCTCGCCTGTGAACTGAAGTGAGTCGTCGTCATCCTGCGCGTAAAAGCGCAAGCGGCCTTTGGGCAGCGGCATGCCAAGATTGTTTTCCTTGCTGTTTTTGAATTCGCGCAGCACCCAGACCTTCTTGTTGCTCGGCACACCGTACTCGCCGGCTCCGCGATAAAAATTCCACGAACCGTAATTCATCGTCGCGCCGTCATACACGAAAATTTTCGGTGCCCTCACACCGCTGCCGCGGATGAATTCGACCTGCTTGGTCTCCTGATCGCGCAGCGTGACCGGACGCGCGATCGTGTAGAGGTGAAATTCATCGAATGATTTTTCGGTGAC
>JBEEOX010000170.1:0-3892 GCA_041191425.1 Verrucomicrobiota bacterium
GAAGATCGGCAATTGCGGATCACCCATCGAGACCGAGGTAGGCTGGTTGGTGATCACGCACGGCGTGGGGCCGATGCGAAAGTACTGCATTGGTGCGGCTTTGTTGGATCTCAACGATCCCAGCAAGGTGCTCGGTCGTTTGCGCGAGCCCTTGATTTTACCCGAGGGAAACGAGCGGGAAGGCTATGTACCGAATGTGGTCTACAGTTGTGGCTCACTGGTTCACAACAAAACCCTGATCTTGCCCTACGCCATGAGCGACAAAGCCACGGCAGTGGTCAGCATCGGCCTCGACGAATTGCTCTCGAGGTTGATCGAGGATGGCCCCTCAGTGCGAGCAGCCGCAGCCACCACCTCCTCCGCCGCCACCGCAGCAACCCCCTGAGGATTGTTCGAGGTCTTCTGCGCTCGGCACGCGTCCGAGCTCAAGCGTCATGCCAACATAGCGGCCGATGAGTTTCTGAAGTTGTTCAAGCTCGCGTTGGGCATCGATGAAGTCCTTGGCGATGTTGTTGGAAAAGAGCGCCTCGCGGGCCGATTCGAATTCGCGGATCTCTTGCGCACCGAGTTCGATGCCGGCGTGTTGCTTGTGGTGGAGTTCCTCGCCGCGCTCGTGGACGCTTTGGTATTGGAGTCGGGCGGCGTCGTCGTTGAGAAATTTTTCGACCTTGTCGTACAGTTGGACCACGGTTGGATCGCTGGCGATGTGCTCGCAGAGTTCGCGGGTTTTGACGATCAGGGTGGAGTCGTAGGAGGCAATGGACATGGGGCTGACTTAAACCCGATGGCGGCCGATGTCCACGGCGATTTGCCGCTGGCCATGTGTGAATTTACCGATTGGTGCTTCCGGCGTGACAAAGCGCCTCATCGCGGCTTCGATTTCGTCGAATTTCCCAATCGCCATGGCCATTGATCCACTCAAAGACGGCATCCGCTCGCAGGTTCGGATCGATTTCAACGGCCATGTCCACAAGCGCCTCCGTGGAACCGATGCGGAAAAGCGCTATGCCACCGAGGTCGAGGTCCTCAAAGTGCTCGAGCAGCGCGGCTGTCCCTATGTGCCGCGTGTGTTGGAGGAGCACCCCGAGGAACTTTATTTCGTGTCGACCAACTGCGGCAAACCGGCGACGCAAATCTCAAAGGAAAAGGCCGACAAGCTCTTTGCGAAACTCGAAGCCGAGTACGGAGTGCGTCACCTCGACGCCGAGCCCCGCAATATCACTTACTCCGACAAACTCGGGTGCTTTTGCATCATCGACTTCGAGTTGGCGGAAATTTTGCCCAATCCCCAAGCCTAACCACCGTGTGTGAAGCTCTGACAGTCCGGTGGGCATCGCTGACGCACAGCGGCTCGCGCAAGGTGCGCAATGACGACTCGCACATTGCCTTTGCTTCAAGCCCCAAAGGCGCGGAAACCTTGCCCGCGCACGGTTCGCGATCCTTGGAAAACGACGACCTCGTGTTTGCTGTTTCCGATGGCATGGGCGGCGGAAATGCCGGTGACCTTGCATCATCGCTGTTGCTGACCCGTATGGCGGAGATCATTCCCGAGACTTTCAAAATCGCGGCGGCAGGCTTTTTCCCCGATCGCCTTGAGTACCTTGGCAAGGCGATTCAGTCGGTGCACGAGCAGATCAACCTCGCGGCCGATAATGACGAGACCCGTGGCATGTCGGCCACGCTGGCGCTGGCATGGTTCACCCCAGAGAACCTTTACCTCGCCAATGTCGGCGACACGCGGATCTACCTATCCCGCGCGGGCACGCTCAGTCAGCTGAGCGTCGATCACACAGCGGCCTGGTCGAGTTGGAAGCGGGGAGCGATCAGTGAGATCGAGTACCGCAATCACCCCCGGCGCTCGGCGCTATACGAGGTTGTTGGTGGGGGGCATGCGCAGGTTTGCCCACACTTTGCGGCGGTGCCCTGCATGCCCGGCGATTGCCTCATGATTTGCTCCGACGGCCTGATTGACGGGCTTTGGGAGCGTCATATCGCCGATGCGATGGGGTCGGATAGGCCGGTTTGGGAAATGGTCGAAATTTTGGCAAAACGCGCGATCGACAATTCTGGGGTCGACGATACAACGCTCATTGTCATCCGCGTCACCTGAGGCGGGGGCAGTTCCCGCAAGGGGAGGGTAAGAAATCGCCTCATATTAGTAAATATTGGCACGTTTTTTGCTTTTCTCTGTCGGCCAGATCTCAAAGTCTGACGCCGCAACCCATTCACCCTAAACAAACAACAAACGACCATACCATGGCCAAATACAAATTGGAATACATCTGGCTCGACGGTTACACCCCAGTGCCGAACCTTCGCAGCAAAACCCAAATCAAGGACTTCGAAAGCTTTCCGAAGCTCGAGCAGCTTCCGATGTGGGGCTTTGACGGCAGTTCGACCCAACAGGCCGAAGGCCGCAGCTCTGACTGCATGCTCAAGCCTGTGGCGGTTTACCCGGACTCAACCCGTCGCAACGGCGCGCTCGTGATGTGCGAAGTCATGATGCCCGATGGTGTCACTCCGCATCCATCGAACTCGCGTGCCACGATCCTTGACGATCCCGGTGCCTGGTTTGGGTTCGAACAAGAATATTTCCTCTATCAGGACGGCCGTCCGCTCGGATTCCCTGCCGATGGTTATCCTGCTCCGCAAGGCCCATACTACACTGGCGTGGGCTACAAGAATGTTGGCGACATCGCTCGTCAGATCGTCGAGGAGCACCTCGATCTCTGCCTTGACGCTGGCATCAACCACGAAGGCATCAATGCCGAGGTGGCCAAGGGTCAGTGGGAATTCCAAATCTTCGGCAAAGGTTCCAAGAAGGCCGCCGACGAAGTTTGGGTTGCTCGTTACCTCCTTATCCGCCTTTGCGAAAAGTACGGCATCGACGTTGAGTTCCATTGCAAGCCGATCAAAGGCGACTGGAACGGTTCGGGCATGCACGCCAACTTCTCGACCGCTTACCTTCGCGAAAAAGGTGGCAAGGCCTACTTCGAAGCGCTCATGGCCGCCTTCGGCGAGCACTGCGAAGAGCACATCGCCGTCTACGGACCCGACAACCACCTCCGCCTCACCGGCCTCCACGAGACTCAGTCGATCGACAAGTTCTCGTATGGTGTGGCTGACCGCGGTGCATCGATCCGCGTACCTCACAGCTTCGTGAAGGACAACGCCTATCGTGGCTACCTCGAGGACCGTCGTCCCAATTCGCAAGGCGATCCGTATCAAATCGCTTCGCGCATCCTCAAGACGATCGCGACCGTTCCTGCTCCCTAATCGGAGTAACAATCAATTCAATCAAAGCCGTCTCCAGCAATGGGGACGGCTTTTTTGTTGAAGGTAGGGCGGTGCGGCCTCGCAGCGCCAGTTCATTCAATTTTTCACCGCCCAACCAATCACTTTTCCACATCACCCGGCACGAAGCGAAGTCCAACGCCGTTGATGCAGTAGCGCTTGTCGGTGGGGGTGTCGAAGCCTTCGCCTTCGAAGACATGGCCGAGGTGGCCATCGCAGTGCGCGCAGAGCACTTCGGTGCGGATGCGCCCGAGGCTGGCGTCCTCGCGGGTGATGACATTTTCCGCTTTGGCGGGATCGTAAAACGATGGCCAGCCGCAGCCGGACTCAAATTTTTCATTCGATGTGAAAAGCAGCGCGTCGCATCCGGCGCAGTGGTAACGGCCAGCGCCTTGCTGCTTGAACTCCTTGTAAGCGGCTCCGTTTGGGCGTTCGGTCCCAGCCTCGCGCAGGATGTGGTACTGCTCGGCGCTGAGTTGGCGACGCCATTCGTCGTCGGATTTGATGACCTTGCCCTTGGGTTCTGCGGGTGGTTGGGAGGTTGATTCCATACCTACGGATTTTCTGCCATTCGTGTCACATGAAACAAGGGCAAATG
>JBEEOX010000171.1:0-3869 GCA_041191425.1 Verrucomicrobiota bacterium
CCACCGGCGCGGGCGGCGAGTGCGATTTCATGCGCGCACTTGCTGAAGACCCTGCCTTTGATGGCGTCGACTCTGGCCTTGATGTGTTTGACCTTGGACCACTTGTTGTGACCGGCCATGGGGGATGGTGAAATGGATGAGGTTGGGGGAATGCCTTTGAGGCGGTAGCCACCCATGCGTTGGCATGGGAGATTGCAGGTTTGCGATCCTGCGCATCAATCGGATCGGCGTCACCACGGGTGCGGATTGGATCCGAGAAATGAAGATGGAAAACAGGCTGACAATTGCCGCTGATGTTTCAGCAAGGCGCAGAGCCCAGTAGGTCCAACGCCGCGAATTTCGCGGGTTTTCGCCGTCTTGGCAATGGAAAATTTCCAATGAGGGGGATCAGGCGGGCATTGCCCGAGCCGATCAGAACGGGATGTCGTCCTCTTCCTGGAAGTCGTCGGCGGGGGCGGCGGAGGCGCCGGCGGCTTGACCTGGGCGATCGTAGGAACCGCGGGGCGCTGAGCCGCCGCCTTTGTTTCCGCCGGAGAGGAATTGGAATGATTCGCCGATCACCTTGAGCTTGCTGCGTTTTTGACCCGTGGTCTTGTCGTCCCAGGTGTCGAGATTCAAGCGGCCTTCGATGTAGATTGGGCTGCCTTTGGTGAGGTATTGCTGAACAGTTTCTGCCTGACGACCCCAGAGGGTGACGTCGACAAAGGTGGTTTCTTCCTGCTTGCCTTTTTGCTCATCGGTCCAGGTGCGGTTGATCGCGAGGCCGAGCTCGGCGACCGCGGTGCCGCGTGGGGTGTGGCGGAGTTCGGGATCACGGGTCAGATTCCCGATGAGCATGACTTTGTTCAAATTTGCCATAATAAGGTGAGGGTTTGCGATGGCGTGGGAGAAGGCAAGCGAAAATTGTTCAAGAGAACAATTTTCCGAGGGGCGGATCAGGCGATGCGCTGGAAGTATTGCAGGTGCACGCTGGTGTTGAGGCTCAGACGGCTTTGGATTTTGCTGATCGCTTCGGGCTGACCAGTGAAGGTGTAGTTCACGTAGTGGCCGGACTCGAGGTGGCGGGATTCGTAGGCAAACTGGCGGCGGCCGAGCTGGCTGATTTTGTCGAGTTTGACGCCTTCGGCTTCGATTTCTTTCGAGATCGAGGTCACGAGGTCGTCGACGCTGCCTTCGAGGGACTTGGTGTTAAGGACGATCAGGCCCTGGTACTTGCGGCTCATGGGGAGGTGGGGTTGGCTTGGACTGGTTGTAGCGGTTCGCCGCGGTGGCGAGACCTTGGGAGCGCGCAAGCTGCACAGCTTTGGTGGCCATTGCAAGCGTGTTTTGCAGTTCGGATTGCTCGTCGGGAGTAAATTTTCCAAGCACATGGCCGACCATGTTGTCGGGTTGGCTGGCGCCGATGCCGACCTTGAGTCGGGGGAATTCCTGGGTGCCGAGGTGTTCGATGAGTGACTTGATGCCATTGTGGCCACCGGCGGAGCCTTTTTCGCGGAAGCGGAGGGCGCCGAGCGGGAGGGCGGCGTCGTCGTAGACCACGAGCATTTCGGCAGGTGTCCATTTGTGAAACGCAAGGATGGCCTGAACCGCGCGGCCACTGAGGTTCATGAAAGTTTGCGGCTTGGCGAGCAGGGGTCCGCCCTCAGGCAGGCGGGCAAGGTGGGATTGGAAGCGCGGGGCCGATTGAAATGGCGTCTGCGCTTCGGCGGCGAGGCGATCGAGGATCATGAACCCGACATTGTGGCGGGTCTCTTCGTATTGGCGGCCGGGATTGCCGAGACCGACGATGAGGCGGAGGTTCATGACGGGATGAAAATTTCAGTCCTCGGGCAGAGTGAGGAGGTTTTCGTCTTCCTCGCGGTATTGTTCGAGGAGGAAACCATCGTTGGCGTGCCAGCGAAGCCAGACCGGGTCGTTCCAACTCGGCGGGGTTTCGTCTAACAGAAAGGTGCGGTGCTGTTGCTCGGCACAGAGGCGGTATTCGCCTGAGCGGATCCAGTAGCGGGTGTGGGATCCGAAATAGATCACATCTTCGATCGTGCCTTGAAGGAGGTTGTCCCAAGTGCCGAGGCTGGGTTCGCTGCGCGAGAGGATGATTTTTTCCGGTCGTAGTGAAAGGTGAATGCGATCGCCGGGCCGGACCGGTTTGTCGTTGTCGATCATGATCGAGCCGAGCCCGGGAATGTCGGCCTTTGAAAACCTTTCGCTGAGAGAATCGGTGACGCGCCCTTCAAAGAAATTCGTATCGCCGATGAATGCGGCGACAAACGAAGTACGAGGAGTCTCGTAGATCTCGGCGGGCTTGCCGGTTTGCTCGATGCGACCGCGGTTCATCACAGCGATCGTGTCGGAGATCGACATCGCTTCGCCCTGATCATGGGTGACATAGAGGAAAGTGATGCCGACTTCGTCGTGGATGGCGTCGAGTTCGACGAGCAGGCGTTGGCGAAGTTTTAGATCGAGTGCGGCGAGCGGTTCGTCGAGCAACAGGACGCGCGGTTGATTGGCGAGTGCGCGGGCGATGCCGACGCGTTGTTTTTGTCCGCCCGAGAGCAGGTGTGGTTTTTTGTCGGCGTGATCGGTGAGGTCGACGAGCTCGAGCATGCGATCGACTTGTCGTGTGATGTCGGCCTTTGGCAGCTTGGCAATCTTGAGGCCGAAGGCGATGTTTTCGCGGACGCTGAGGTGGGGAAACAGCGCGTAATTTTGAAAGACCGTGTTGAGCGGGCGCTTCTCGGGCGGCAGCTCGGTGATGTCGCGTCCATCGAGCAGGATGCGGCCTTGGTTGGGCGCTTCGAAGCCCGCCGCCATGCGTAGCAAGGTGGTTTTGCCGCACCCTGATGGCCCGAGCAGCGAGAAGGTTTTGCCGTGCTCGATTTCGAGCGTCACATCATCGACCGCCGTGAACGAACCGAAGCGTTTGGTGACATTTTCGAAGCGAAGCGTTCCGGGCATGGCGTCAATTTCCAGAGGCTGAATGTTTCCCGTGAAAGATCAAGCCAGTCGGCGCGTGGCTGTCGTTCTTGCGGGATCAGGCATCTTCGCCCTTCGCGATCAGGTCGGCCATGTGACCGCCGCGCGCGGTGACCCACTTGCCCTTGGTGATGACCGAGGTGAAGCCGAGTCCGCTGGCGGCAGCGGCTTTGAAGACATCCCATGCCTGCGTCGCGAGGATGCCCGAAACCACCAGATCGCCGTTGCGTGCGAGCGATTTCGCGATCACCGGCCATGCCTGGATGAGCACGGTGGAAAAAATGTTGGCGAGCACGACATCGTAACCTTTCGCGCGCGGTTTCCATTTCAACACATCCTGTTCGCGGATGACGATGTCGGGTGTGCCGTTGCGTTCGGCGTTGCGTTGGGCGACCGAGACTGCGAAGGGATCGAAATCACAGGCGAAGGTTTCGCCGGCTCCGAGATGTTTTGCGGCAATCGCCAGCACGCCAGTGCCCGCGCCGAGGTCGGCAACCGTCCACTTGGAATTTTTTCTTTCGCGTGCGATGTCGACCAGCATGCGCAGACAGGTCGAGGTGGTCGCGTGATCGCCGGTGCCGAAGGCCATCTCAGGTGGGATCGAAATGATTTTTCGCTGCGGGTGTGATTTGCGAAGCGCGTTGATTTTTGCCGCGTCGGTCTCGGCGGTGAGCAGGATGGCATCGCGCACCTTGATCGGGCGCATTTCCGTCTGCGGTTTTTGCCAATCGGATTTGCTGATTTTGCGAATGCTGCCGCCGAATTGTTTGGCCACAGCTTTGGCCTGAGCTTCGGTTTCACAAAAAAGCTGCAGGCGTATCGAGCGTCCGCCCTTCACATATTCCACGACCAGATTCGGGTTGCCGGCGAAACGCTCTTCCCACGCATCGAGCCAT
>JBEEOX010000172.1:0-3861 GCA_041191425.1 Verrucomicrobiota bacterium
AGCGAGGCGTCGAAGGTCATGCCGAGACCAAGGCCCAACTCGACGAGCTTGTCCTTGATTTCGTTGAGCGACTTCTTGCCGAAGTTGCGGTACTTGAGCATTTCCGCCTCGGACTTCATCGCGAGTTGACCCACGGAAGTGATGTTGGCGTTGTTGAGGCAGTTGGCAGCACGAACCGAGAGCTCGATTTCGTTGACCGACATGTTGAGGAGCTTCTTGAGCGCGGCGTTTTCTTCGCTCGACTCGGCTGGTGCTTCTTCGAAGTCAACGGCGTTTTCGTCGTAGTTGACGAACACATCGAGGTGGTGACGGAGGATCGCCGAAGCTTGCAGCAATGCGTCTTGCGGAGTGATGCGGCCATCGGTCCAGATGTCGAGCACGAGCTTGTCGAAGTCGGTCATCTGACCGACGCGGGTGGTTTCGACGGCGTACTTGACGCGGGTGACGGGCGAGAAAATCGAGTCGATAGCGATGACGCCGATCGGTTGATCCTTGCGCTTGTTTTCATCGCCGGTGGAGAAACCGCGGCCGACGCGCACTTCGAATTCGCAGTCGAACTTCACCTTCTTGTCGAGAGTACAGATGATCTGATCCTTGTTGACGACGTCGTAGATGTGATCGCCTTGGATGTCGCCGGCGGTGACGACGCCTTCCTTTTCTACCTTGATGGTGAGAATGCGGGGCTCTTTGTCAGTATGGCTGAACTTGACCTTCTTGAGGTTGAGCACGATATCGGTGACATCCTCAACCACGCCGGGAAGGCTGGAAAATTCGTGTTGCACGCCCGCGATGCGGACGGAGGTGATGGAGGCTCCCTCAAGCGAGGAGAGGAGAACGCGGCGCAGCGAGTTGCCGATTGTGTGGCCGTAGCCGCTTTCGAAGGGCTCGGCGACAAATTGCGCGTAGGTGTCGGTGGCGGTTTCCTCGTTGCGAACGAGGCGGTTGGGGAGCTCGAAACGAGCAAGTTTGGTGACTGACATGTTATTGCTTGGTTTGCCGGGTTACCCTCCAACGGGCGCGACGCCCACAGAGGGGCTCACGGAGGACCTACGGCGGATTTTGGAATGCCCGCGGGCGGCGAATAAAGGGTGATGCCCAGCCGCTGGCAAACCATTTTTTTGCATTTTCACAGGCAAAATCAGCCCTCCCGCCCGATCGCGATCGGGTACGGGCGAAAAATCATTGGATTCCGACAGATTTCGGGTCGACCAGTCATGATGAATCCCCCGGCAAAGAGCGATGAAATCGAAAAAAAACCTGACCCGTTTCAGTTACAAAACCGCGGCCTTTGAGGGCTGGAGGCTGTGCATCAGCCGTGGCGGCAAGACCTTCATGCGCTATTTCCCCGACAAAAAATTCGGTGGCGCACGGCGATCCTTGGCGGCAGCGGAGCGCTCTCTTGTCCGCCTCAAGTCGCTGCTCGAAAGCGCCACGCGCGCAGGCGGCAAGCTCAACCCCACCCTCGTGCGCAAGGCGCAAAAACTGTTGGAGGAAGCGGTCTGATGCGCCAGCATGGCCACGACCATGCCCTCCCCCGCTCCCGCCGTCATCCACTGGCACCGTCGCGATCTTCGCATCGCCGACAATCTTTCGCTGCATCATGCCGCCTCAATGGGTCGCCCGGTGATTCCAGTTTATTTTGTGAGCGATTGGAAAAAATCCCACCTCTGGACCGGACCCAAGCGTCAGCATTTCCTCTGCGGCTGCCTCGACTCGCTGGCCAAGAATCTCGAGACGATTGGCGGCCGGCTCATCATCCGTCACGGCGACGCGATGAAAGGCCTGCGTCAACTCATCAAGGAAAGCGGCGCGCACGATCTTTGTTTCAACCTTGATCCCGACCCTTTCGGCAAAGCCGTCGAAGAAAAAGTGCGAAAGATCTGCGCGGAACTCGGCGTGCAATGCCATGCGTTTCACGATCATGCCCTCCACACGCCCGATGAGGTGCTCACGCAAAGCGGACTGCCTTACAAGGTCTACACTCCCTACAGCCGCAACTGGCTCGCGCTCGAAAAACCATCGCCGGTCGGCAAACCAAAAAACCTCAACACCCCCGCCGATCTCAAATCGCTCGCTGTTCCAACTCTCGCCCACTGGGGCCTCAAGGAACCCGACGCGTCCTTGCCCGAACCCGGCGAACGCGCCGCACGCGAGCGTTTCAAAAAAGCACTCGCAGGCATTGTGCAACACTACGGAAACACTCGCGACATACCCTCTTTGCACGGCACCTCGCGCATTTCACAGGATCTTCGCTTTGGTCTCATTTCGATCCGCACGATGTACGCGGAGCTGATGAAATCCCGCGCCACTGCCAAGGCCGCCGAACGCACCAGCATCGACATCTACATCAAGGAACTCGCATGGCGCGAATTCTACTTCGCCATCCTTCACCATTTTCCAAAAGTGCTTGAGGAAGAATTCAACCCCGATTGGCGCGGACTGCCATGGGATGCGCCGAACGAAAATTTCGAGAAATGGAAAATTGGTCAGACTGGATTTCCCATTGTCGATGCCGGCATGCGCGAACTTCTCGCCACCGGATTCATGCACAATCGCGTGCGCATGATCACCGCGATGTTTCTCACCAAGGACCTGCACATCGATTGGCGCCTCGGCGAGTCGTACTTCATGCAGCACCTGCTCGATGGCGAAATTGCTTCGAACAACGGCGGCTGGCAGTGGTCGGCCGGCACGGGTGCTGATGCGACACCGTATTTCCGCATTCAAAATCCCTGGTCGCAAACCGCCCGCTATGATCCGCAAGGGATCTACATCAAACGCTGGATCCCTGAACTCGCCAGCGTGGATCCGAAAAAATTTCTCGAGCCACCCGCCGATGGCAAGGCACTCGCGCCCGCTTATCCACTCCCCTGCGTCGATCACAAATCCGAACGCGACCGCACACTTGCGATTTTCAAACGCCATCGCGGAGAGCGTTGAGCAAGGCCAGCCGCTCAACTCAAAGGAGGCTTAATCTGAAACTTTCACCGCCCAACGAAGCTTGGCCGAGCTGCTTCGGGGATTCCGATGCCTTTCCTCCGCGCTTGCAGTGATTACTCCGTCGCTGACCTCACCAAAGACACCGTTTCGCAAACCTGCCTGGAAGCACTTCTTCACGCGTCGATCCTCGCCTGAATGAAATGTCAAAATCGCCACCCGAGCGCCGGGCTTGAGGCAGTTGGGCAAGCTGCGCAAAAACGCATCGAGCGCGGTGAACTCCTCATTGACCGCGATTCGAATCGCCTGAAACACCCGACGCAGCGTGAGGTCTTTTTCATCCTCACGAATGCCTGAGATGGATCGGATCGCATACGCCAGCTGCGATGTGGTGGAAAATTTTTTGCCCGCCAAAGCCAGCGCGATGATCTCCGCTCGCGGTTCGTCGGAATTTTCATGCAAGGCTTCCTCAAGTTTTTCGGCACTCACACGTGCCAACCAATCGGACGCACTCACGCCGCGTGTCGGATTCATCCGCATATCGAGCGGGCCATCGTGCTTGAAACTGAAACCTCGCGAAGGATCATCGAACTGCATCGAAGAACAACCAAGGTCGGCGAACACGAAATCGGCCAACACATTGCGCTCCGAAAGAATTTTGGCGATGCCCGCGTAGTTCGAGCGAACGGCCACAAAACTTTCCGCACCGAATCCCATTTCCTTCAATCGCCGCTCGGTCTTCGGCAATTCGATCGGATCCTGATCCGCACCGATCAGGAATCCACCCGGCGAAATTTTTTCCAAAATTTTTGCGGCATGACCTCCATGACCCAGCGTTGCGTCGACCCCCACCATGCCCGGCGCCAAGGCCAGCGCAGCTAGGCATTCGTCGACCATGATCGGTATGTGCGAACCGGCGGGTGT
>JBEEOX010000173.1:0-3851 GCA_041191425.1 Verrucomicrobiota bacterium
GCCACTCCACTCGAGGCCTTGCTGCAATCCGAATCGACAGTCGCGTCGATGCGCGAAAGTTGGCACGAGGTCGATGGCATCCCCCTGCGTGTCACCTACCACCCGAGCTACCTCCTGCAATCCGGCGAGAGCCTCGCGGTGAAACGCATGATCTGGGAAGACATGCTCGCAGTAATGGAAAAACTCTGCATGGACATATCGGCGAAACAGCGCGGGTATTTCCTGCCTACTGCCTGACACTTCAAGGCATCGGTTTTTCCCCAAGAATCCGAATCGGCTTAGGCATCGGTTTGCGACGCAAACCAAACTGCCTCACCGCATGACGCTGCAAATGCGCCACCGCCGCATCGACATCGTCGGTGAAAAATATCAACTCAGGATCATCAGCACTGATCATTCCCTCGTCGGCCATGCGATAAACAAATTCCATCAAGGGCTTCCAGTATTCCTTGCCCATGAGAATGATCGGAAATCCCTTGAGCTTGCCGGTCTGGATCAGCGTCATGGTCTCAAACATTTCATCCATCGTCCCCGCGCCGCCCGGCATCACGATGAACGCGTAGGAATATTTCACCAAGACCACCTTGCGGGTGAAGAAATGCCGCATGGTCAGCGATCGATGCACATAGGGATTGAGATGCTGCTCGAAAGGCAACTCGATATTGACCCCAACCGAACGACCACCGACTTCATAGGCGCCTTGGTTGCCAGCTTGCATGATTCCCGGGCCACCACCGGTCATGACTGTGAAACCCAATCGACTGGCTTCCTGCCCCATTCGCCGCGCCATTTCATAGTACCGCGATCCCGGAGCCACGCGTGCCGAACCAAAGATAGTGACGCAGGGCCCGACAAAGTGCAGCACGCGAAACGCTTTCAGCATGTCAACGCAGACCCGAAACAGCGTGCTCAGGTCCTTGACCCGCGAGCTCGGACCGGACAGCAGCGTGCGATCAGGCAACTCGAGCTCAAACATCTTGTGCGCCTCGATGTCCTTTTCGGTGATCTCAGGATCCGCCGCGTCCAGTCCCGTGGATAAATTTTTCTCGTTCACGTCTCTCATCATGAAGAGAAGACCCTTGGAATGGAATCACGGAATCGCAGTGATCATCATGTTTTACCGAACGTGGATTTTCTCGACGAAGACCAAGCCGCATAGTTATGAATCCTGCCATCACACACCCGCCAATGCAGGAAAAAACACTTTTTGAAAAAATCCGAGACCGCGAAATCCCCGCAGACATCGTCCATGAGGACGATCACTGCCTTGCGTTTCGCGACATCTCACCACAAGCGCCCGTCCATATTTTGGTGGTTCCCAAAAAACCAATCCCTCGCATCGCCGCTGCAAGCTCGGACGATGCCTCCCTGCTTGGCAAACTCCTCGTCGCCGCGTCAACCATCGCCACCCAACAAGGGATCGCCGACAGCGGTTTCCGCCTCATCATCAACAACGGTCGCGATGGCGGCGAAACTGTCCCCCACCTGCACATCCATCTCATGGGCGGACGCCCACTCGATTGGCCACCCGGTTAAAAATTGCCGCACGCAGGGGTCGCTTGATGCCCTGTTTGCCAAGAATTCGATCGCAATGAGCACCGAGCTTCACGAACGAGGAACATCGCATGTGGTCTTAGTGCACGGATTCATGGACACAGGATCCGTTTTCAAATCCCTTCGTCGTCAACTAGAACGCAACGGTCATTGTTGCCTCGCGCCAAACTTGCGACCGCGAGACGCTCGACATGGCATCGAGTCACTCGCCGAACACTTGCGACAGGAAATCGAGGATCAAATCCCCGATCAGCAATCGTTCTCGATGATCGGCTTTAGCATGGGCGGACTCGTCGCCCGTCATTATTTGCAGCAACTCGGCGGGGCCAAACGCTGCCAAAGACTCATCACGATCTCATCACCGCATCAAGGCACCGTCATGGCTTGGTTCCACCCAAGCAAGGGTGCGAAACAAATGCGCCCCGGTAGTAGTTTTCTCCAAGAACTCGCCGCCACCGAATCACAGCTCGGCGAAATTCCGATCATTTCCTACCGCACGCCGATCGATTTCTTGATCCTACCATCGCGCAGTTCGGAATGGCAACGCGCCACAAACATCAGCTTTAGGGTTTTTCTTCACCCGATGATGGTGCGTGCAAAATCCGTGATGAACGACATCTCGATGCGACTTCGCGAGAACTGAAGCCAACCCCGACGCCGCATCAACGATCAGCTCTGAGGCTTGATGTGGCCCAGCACCTCGACCTTCACCGGCACGACGCCGCGCTTGGCAAATCCAAGCCGCTCGGCCGAGCCAATGGTCACATCAATGATGCGGCCACGGATGTAAGGCCCGCGGTCGGTGATCGTGACGATCTCGGACTTGCCGTTGACCTGATTGGTCACGCGCACCTTAGTGCCCATCGGCAAGGTCTTGTGCGCCGCCGTAGGGGCAAAATTGCAAAGTTTTTTGCCACTGGCTGTGCGGGTACCGCCGTTGGTCTTGATCGAGTACCATGAGGCCTCGCCGTGCTGCACTGATTTCACTTCGGGCGTCACCGAAGCCTGATCCGACTTGGCATTGCCGATGGCCGAGCAACCGGGAATCAAAAGAGTGGCAGCGAGCGCCAGGCAAACAGAGTGGAGTTTCCGTGTCATGATCGTCGTTGGTTGATTTGATTTCTTCCGCACCTCTGAAGCGCGCGGGGCGAAATCTGTAAGGGCTTGATAATGAGGAATCAAGCCAAAACGGACGCACACGCGAAGCCGTAAATTTTCGATAAAATCATGGTTTTCAGGCGATATGGTTAAGATAAGTTAAATAAATTTTCGCGGATTTTGACGCCTCCTCCGCCGTTTCGGGATACCTTCCCAGCCCATCCCGTGTTTCGGTCTGACTTGCGCCGATCGCATGCCTTTGCTTGGATCCGCAGCCGCCAAAAGGCCTCGTGGCACATTCTCCCCCTATCCAGCGATCTCCATGTTCTTCCTCACCACCGCCATCGATTACACCAACGGCTCGCCCCACATCGGTCACGCCTACGAAAAGGTCCTCGCCGATGTGCTCACCCGCTACCGCCGCCTGCGCGGCGACGAGGCCTATTTCCTCACCGGGGTCGATCAGCATGGCCAAAAAGTTCAACAGACCGCCGAAAAAGAGGGTGTCGATCCGGCAAGTTTCGTGGCGGAGATCACCAGTCGATTCACCAGCCTGTGGGAGACTCTCGGCATTGATTACGATGGCTGGGCCGAGACGACCGACGACCGTCACAAGAAATGCGTTCAGGCCATTCTTTCGAATCTCAAGGCCGCCGGCCAACTCTACAAAAAGTCCCACTCCGGCCACTACTCCGTGCGCCAAGAGCAGTTTTTATCCGACCGCGACCGCGACGAATCCGGCAACTTCGGCCCCGAATGGGGTGAGGTCGTGGTCATCGAGGAGGAAAACTGGTATTTCAAACTCAGCGAGCACACAGGGTGGCTGAAGTCCTATCTCGAGCAAAGCCCGGACGCAGTCATTCCCGCCTTCCGCAAATCGGAACTGCTCAACGCGCTTGAACGCAACTCAGGCACCGACCTCTGCATCTCACGCCCCAAGGCCCGACTCCACTGGGGCATCGAACTGCCATTCGACAGCGATTTTGTCACCTATGTGTGGTTCGACGCATTGATCAATTATGTCTCGTTTGCTGGCTACCAAGCGACCGCGTCCGACCACCTTCCCAATTTCAAAAATCTCTGGACCAGCGACGAGCGCCCCGTCCACCTCATCGGCAAGGACATCCTTGTGCCAGCCCACGGCATCTACTGGCTCTGCATGCTTCACGCGATGGGTTTTCCCGATTCCGAAATGCCCC
>JBEEOX010000174.1:0-3844 GCA_041191425.1 Verrucomicrobiota bacterium
AATGTCACCGTCGACAGCAAGGCCAACATCTACTTCGATGGCCGCGTCGTTTCCCACACCGTCCACTTCGAAGATGGATCGCGCAAAACCCTTGGACTGATTTATCCCGGAAAATATCACTTCGGCACCGCCGCTCCCGAACGCATGGAAATCATCGCCGGTGAATGCGAAGTCGTGCTCGATGGTACCGACAAGACGCTCGCAATTGAGGCTGGCTCCTCATTCGATGTCGCCGGCAACAGCGGCTTCACGATCACCGTGAAGGATGGCATCTGCGAATACATCTGCTCGTTCCTTAAGGACTGATGTCACGCACATCCGCGGTGCTGAAGCTTGCAAGCGCGGCTGTCGCGGCAGCCTTGCTCGCCTCATGCAGCTTGCGCCTGCCCACCCAAAAAATTCCCACGGCCAAAGCTCCCGACCGCTGCAGCGTCAACGCCTCGCAGCCGAGGGAACCCCATGTGCTGATGTGGATGGTCGCCGATGACTGGCACACGGGACTTGTTTTTCCATACGATTGGCTCCTCGAGTCGGGTTTCATTCCGCCGAAAAATTTCGGTCATCCGCAATTCGTCACGATGAGCTGGGGCAACACCGATGCCTACTCACCTGAAGGCATTGGCCCTCCTTGGAATTTGTTGCGCGTGGTTCTCACCCCTACCCCTGCGGTGATGGAGTTGATCCCCACCAATTGGAATGTCACGGAGGTGATGCCGCACCAACGGATCTGGCGCAAACTCGCCCCGCGCGACAAAGGTCCTGCGCTTGCCGACTTTTTGAACAAATGCTCGGTCACCGATCAAGAGGGTCGCCCCATCGTCGTTCGTCCCTCCAGCTGGGGCAAAGGCGTACAACTCAAGTCCGCCCACCGCTACTTCATCCCGCGCGTCTGCAATGTCTGGACCGCTCAAGCGCTCGAATGCCTCGGCTGCGAGATCAACCCGATGCTCGGACTCACCGCCAACGGACTTATCCGCCAAGTGGAAAACCATCCCAATCACTTTGAGATGATCTGGCCGGGCAAGCGTTAGGGCGTTTTGCGAAAAGATGTGGCCGATGCCGCCAGATGGTGCTTTGGTCAGGCAGCAAAATTTTTGCCTAACACGATCATCAACATTCAATTCCCACTAAAATCATGACTGACCTCTTCACGCCATTGAATCTTGGCGCCCTTCATTTACCCAACCGCATTTTGATGGCGCCGCTCACCCGCTGCCGCACCGAGAAGGATCACATCCCGACACCCTTGATGGCGGAGCACTACGCGCAGCGTGCGAGCGCTGGACTCATCATCGCCGAGGCCACGATGGCGATGGAGGGCAACTCGGCATTCTGGATGGAGCCGGGCATTTATTCGGAGGCACAAATTGCCGGATGGAAACTCGTGACCGATGCCGTGCACCAAGCTGGCGGACTCATCTTTCTGCAAATCTGGCACGGCGGCCGTGCATGCCATCCCTTGCTCAACGGCGGCGCGCAGCCAGTCGCACCCAGTGCCATCGGCATCGTCGGCGAGGAAGTCCACACACCCGAGGGCAAAAAGCCTTATGTGACACCACGCGAATTGCGTGATGATGAAATACCATCCATTGTTGCAGGATTTCGTACCGCCGCTCTCAATGCGCGCGCTGCAGGATTCGATGGCGTCGAAGTGCACGGCGCGAACGGCTACCTGCTCGACCAATTTCTGCGCGACGGTTCAAACCATCGCAGTGGCCCCTACGGCGGATCGATCGAGAGCCGCGCAAAACTGATGCTCGAAGTGGTCGATGCCGTGTCATCCGCCATCGGCAGCGACCGCGTTGGGCTGCGCGTTTCCCCGCTCAACAGTTTCAACAGCATGATCGATAGCGATCCTATCGCCCTAGCCACTTATCTGGCCGAGCAACTCAACTCACGCCACCTCGCTTACCTTCATGTGATGCGTGCGGATTTCTTCCAGCAACAACACGGCGACGTGCTCACGCCCATTCGCAAAATTTACCAAGGCAAGCTCATCGCCAACATGGGCTACGACGCCAAGGAGGCGAACGAGGCCATCGGAGCCGGTAAGGTCGATGCGGTCGCGTTTGGAACATCCTTCCTAGCCAACCCCGACCTGCCCGAACGCATTCGCTGCGGCGCGCCCCTCAACGAGCCGGACCCCTCCACATTTTACTCGCCGGGCCCCAAAGGATACACCGACTACCCCGCGCTTCACTGATCGCTACGATCGGCAAATTCGAGGCTTCCCGCCGCATCGTCGTTTCGCTTGAATGTAGGCATGATCGACATGCTCGTGCGCCTCTATGACTTGCCGGACTCGTCCAAGACCTATCAAAAAGTCGCTGATCATGGCGTCACGCTGCGCCGTGCAAGAGCTTTCGAGAAACACACGGTCGCCGCGTTCGTGCGTGCCAACTTTTCCGAGAAATGGGTCAGCGAAGTCGAGGTCGCAATGACCCGTCAACCCATCGCCTGTTTCATCGCGACGAAGGACAAAGAGATTCTTGGCTTTGCCTGCTACGACACGACGCTGCGCGGATTCTTCGGACCGACCGGGGTTTTGGAATCCGCCCGCAAACTCGGGCTCGGCAAGGCCTTGCTAATGAAGTCGCTCGAAGCCTTGCGCGAATCAGGCTACGCCTACGCGATCATCGGCGGCGTGGGCCCTAAAGAGTTTTACGAAAAAAACTGCGGCGCGATCGAAATCCCCGACAGCGATCCTGGCACTTACACCGACCTGTTGCCATGATGGAGCTCAGGGCTGTGATCGACAGGCCCGAGCGAACTCATCAATCCAAGCTCCGCGAAAGAATCCGCGAGTCGCGTCCGCTCTCCTCGTATTGCTTCCTCCTTTTCATCGGCAGGACATCGGCCGACGCCTCGCTGTAACCGAGTCGCTTGATGAAAAAATCTGCCGCACGATTGCTGAGCGCAAACACGCGCGGGATGCCAATGCTTTTCGCAATCGATTCCGCATGCTTTACCAACTCGATCCCATAGCCCCTCCGCTCGTGCGCTTGCTTCACATACAGGCATGCCACTTCAGCGCATTTTTCGGCCGGATACGCGTGCAGTGCCACGCAACCCACGACATTGTCGTCAATCGCGAGCACATGGAAATCGTCGATCCTTGATTGAATGTCCTCATAGGTTCGCTCGACCAATTTGGTGCGGCGCACCGACCTGCCGATCATGCCAAGCAACTCGGGGATGTCTTCTTCGCGCAAGGGCCGAATCAAGCGGTAGCTGTCGGCGTGCACCATCGTGCCGACGCCTTCGTTGGAAAACAGCTCGTCGACCAGCACACCCTGACGCCTTCCATTGAGCACATGCACACGCGGCACACCATCCATGCAAGCCTTCGCGGCAGACATCAGCAGAGTGGCCCCGCGTGGATCGGTGCGAGCCAGCAAGGACTCGGCTTCGGCGGCACGAATCGCATGCGCAGAGTTTCCATCGACAAGGATGGTCTCTTCCAACAATGCGATGATCTTTGCCACACCGATGCCCTTGGCAAAATTCACCACAGCTTTGTCGAGGGGGCCGACCTGCGAGGCATCGATGATCGCCGACTGACCACGACCCAGAATGTCCAGCACCTCGCGCACCGCCGAGGGATCTGAAATTGGCGAGGCAACTCGCGCGGCCATGATTTCGCACTCGAGCGTCCAGTCGTAGAGATCCTTCAAATCCCCACCCAAGACCCCCAGCACCAGCTTTACCCCCAAGTCCTCCAAGACCGCCAAGTCCAGCAGAGTTTCGGCGAGCGCCGGCTCGGGCAAAAGCCCGGCCTCGACCAGCACGAGAAAGACCTTCCCGCGGAACTGGGGAATGTACTGCAGGACTTCTCTGACATCAC
>JBEEOX010000175.1:0-3839 GCA_041191425.1 Verrucomicrobiota bacterium
TGATGGAGAAAATCGACCAACTCCGTGCCACTCTCAAGGAGGCTGAGGCGAAACGTGCCAAGACTCAGGCGCTCGTCGACGAAGACCTTGCATCGATCCGTCAACGCGCGGAACGCATTTCGCAGGAACAAGCCGAAGTCACCGCCGAGCGAGATCAACTCGCCGCCGCGATCCCCGATTCCATCCTACCACTCTATCAGCGCCTCATGAAAACCAAGGCCGGCCTCGCCGTCGCACCCATGAACGAAGGCAAATGCGGTGGCTGCCACATGAAGCTCATCGCCTCAACCGTTGTCGCCGTGCAAACCGGCAAGGAACTCGCCCGCTGCGAAGACTGCGGGCGCATTCTATATGCGGAGTGAGGGTATCACAAAGCCGAGCAAACTCTTGCTCAGATTTCGTGGACAGGAAGATTTGTCACTTCCTCGCGAACCTTCTCCGCCAGCGGCGTCGAGAGATAACGCTCGGTCGATGAGCATCCAACGGTGACGATGCGCTTGCCCTTGAAGTCAGGGCGTTTCGCAACCTGCATCGCAGCCCAGACATTCGCGCCGGTGGAAATACCCGCAGGTAGACCTTCTTGCTGCGCCAAGGCTTGCGCAGTCGCAAAGGCATCTTCGTTGCTCACTTGGATGACCTCATCGATGATGTCGACATTGAGGTTCTTTGGGATGAAACCCGCGCCGATGCCTTGAATCATGTGCGGGCCGGGAGCACCGCCGGAAATGACGGGACTTGCCACAGGCTCAACCGCAAAGGCCTTCATCGCGCAACGCGACTTGAGAACTTCGGAAACACCCGTGAGTGTACCGCCGGTGCCGACACCCGCGACGAACGCATCGATCTTTCCTTCGGTGTCGCGCCAGATTTCTTCGGCGGTTGTTTCGCGGTGCACCTGCGGATTGGCAGGGTTGTCGAACTGACCCGGACCAAAAGCGCCTGGCGTTTGCTCCAAAAGTTGTTTGGCCTTGGCAATCGCACCACCCATGCCACGGGAGCGCGGTGTGAGAACGATTTCGGCACCGAGCAAGCGCAGCAGCACGCGACGCTCGATCGACATGCTCTCGGGCATGGTCAGAATGCAACGATAGCCTTTTGCACGAGCGACAAATGCCAAGGCGATGCCCGTGTTGCCAGAGGTTGGCTCGATGATCAATCCGCCGGGCTTGAGAGAACCATCACGCTCGGCGGCTTCGATCATCGCCTTGCCGATGCGGTCCTTGACGCTGAAGAGTGGGTTGAAAAATTCCGCCTTCACGCAAATCTCGGCATCGAGACCGGCAGTGACATGGTTGAGGCGAATGAGCGGCGTGTTGCCGACGGTGGCGGTCATGTTGGGGGCGATGGGCATGGCAATGGTAGGCGTTAGATTCGCGTCATTGTGGCTGCGCACGCGCCCCCGAGTCAAGACACGGGATCCACCCTATTTCTCAACCATCAACTCGGCCTCACCCGCCTAAGGCCCAAGGCCATGACCGCTCCCACGCCAACCAGCATCGGACAAGCTGGCTCGGGAATCGACGACAGCAGCTGAATTTCCGACGCATCGAATCGGATGTTGTCCAAACGATTGTTGCCAGTGGCCGATGTCGCACCATCAAAGGTGACTCGCACGAAGGCCGTGCTGACATTGTCCAAGCCGCTAAGCGGCTCAAAGTTCAGGATGCCCGATGTCGAGTAGGTGCCAGCAATCGATCCTGCCGTCGATCCACTTAGGAGAGTGCCAATATTCTGATAGTTCACCCCATCCGCGCTGTACTCCCAATGCTGGGATGAAAACCCCGTCGCCGTTCGCTGCGCCGCCAGTGAAATGCTCAAGCTCTCAAAACCCGCCATTGAAAAACTGAACACCACCCGCTTGCCGTTCGCCGCATTGCCTGAGCCACCCATCAAGCCCAGAGCTCCCGCTCCCGTGGTGATCGATGAAAAATTATCGCCCGCATTCACACTCGTGCCAGCGAACCCATTGAGCTCGTTGGTTACCGACCAAATCGACGAGCCATTGGTTCCATCGAGACTCAGAGTACCCGATCCGAAGTTTGCGTCGAAAGATCTTGGCGTGTTGGGCTGCGTGGCCACGGCCGTGCCGCCGCTCGAAGTCGTTTGAAAATCCCATCCGGCAATCAACGCGGACTGCGCGGGAAGACTCGTGAGCCAGGCAAACAAGATGACGGGGAAACAATTCCGATGACTATGAATATGGGTCGTTTTCATGATTGTGGTTTTTTGTTGATGCAATTCGCATGCATGACCTTTGACCGCAAAGACCGCGTGCCTCTTCAAAAAAAATCGGCCCAATCCAAAAAACAAAATCCGACGACATGAGATCACGTCGCGCGGGGGATAAACCCGAGAGATCAGATCTGGAAATCAGCGGAACCCGAATCGAGATGCAAACCGCACTCGTATTTCACACCATCAAATCGCGACGACTCGGCATCACCGTTTTCTGCCGGCCGGGTGCTGTGCCAATCACCCATCGTAACATAACCTTTTTCCGCAAGCGGATGACGCGGCAAGTCGTGCTGATGAAAATACAGATCCACCTGCGCATCAGCCCAATCGAGAATCGGGTAGGCCTTGAGAGTTTTTTTCTGACGCTCCACAAAGGGTCTGTCCGAGCGACTGCTTGATTGCGAGCGACGCAGCCCACTGATCCAAACGTCGGCACCGATATCGCTCAAGGCACGGTTCATCGGTTCGATCTTGGTGAGCATCGCATAACGATCGGCCCCATCCTTGCCCTTTTCCCAAAGATTACCCCACAAGGCCTGCATGCGAGCGGCACTCACTGTGGGTTGATAAACCCGCAGATCGAGATGTTTGAAGCGCGTGAGCAACTGATCGGCATAGCGATAGGTTTCAGGAAAAAGAAATCCCGTGTCGATGAACACCACCGGAATTTTTGGCGCATGCTCATGGATCAAGTGCAGCATCACCGCCGCTTGAATGCCAAAGCTCGTGGTCGCCATGAGCCGATCACCAAGCCGCTCATGCAGCAAACGAATCCGCTCGCCCGCACGCAAGGGCGCGAGGGCGTCGGAAAGTTCGCCGGGCTCAGCTTTGGTATCCATGATGAGACTCATGCAAATATTGGTGACATCAATCAGACAGCGGCAAAAGCCTCGGGCTTGATGTTCTTGTGGAAATCGCCGCCCTGTACGGTCGCCGCGACATAGCCCGCACGAATGCAGAAATCACCAAAGCGCTCGCCATCGTTTCGCTCCTTGGCGTAACGCGATATGATCGGAGCCAGCAGCGATTTGATTTCACCACCTTGCACATTCTCGCGGTAGAGCTTGGAAAGCCGCTGACCCGCAAAACCGCCGCCGAGATAGACATTGTAGCGTCCGGGCGCGCGACCGATGAAACCGATCTCGGAAATGAAGGGTCTCGCGCAGCCGTTCGGGCATCCGGTCATGCGCACGGTGATCGCATCGTGACGCAATCCGTTTTCTTCGATGACCTCCTCAAGCTCAGTCAAAAGATCCGGCAAGTAACGCTCGGCCTCAGCCAGCGACAAACCGCAGGTGGGCAGAGCAACGCAGGCCAGCGAGTTCAAACGCAGCGCACTTTTTTCATGGCTGTCCTTGATGCCGTATTGCTCGAGAAGTTTCTCAATCTGCGGACGCTTCTTGGGAGAGACATTCGCAATGATGAGATTCTGGTTCGCTGTGAGGCGGAAGTCTCCGTCGTGAATCTTAGCGATTTCTCGAAGCCCTGTGCGCAGCGGATAGGCCTCAGTGTCGAGCACGCGTCCGCCTTGGATGAAAAGCGTCAGATGCGAGTTGCCGTTCTTGTCCTCGACCCAACCGTAGCGATCGCCGTTGTCCTCAAAC
>JBEEOX010000176.1:0-3820 GCA_041191425.1 Verrucomicrobiota bacterium
TCCCAGATGCGGATGTTCTCCGCCTTCACTTCATCGGCCGCTTTCGCGCAAGCCATTGCCAGTTCGAGTCCCTTGATCGCCATGGTTGAAAATTTGGAAACCGCCAACCAATCATCGGTCGCGGGGCCACAGCCAAGGGCATCCACACAGCGCGCGCAAGAAAAAGGCGGCCCGACTGATCATCCCTAGGAAAACCCATTAACCTTGAGGCATCTCAGTCGGGCCGCCTAGCGCGTCGCGACATGCATGGACAAGCACCCTCCGTGCCAATTTCTCTACGATCGGAAATTTCCACCCGTAGCGGCGATCACCGGTCGCCGTCGTTCTCCTTATCCGCGGCCTTTGCCTACACGTCTATTCCGTTCAAAAATTAGCGCGTTCGGCGCTTTGTAAACCTCTGCTTCATGTGGACGATGGTCAGCACCTGCAGCGTTTTTGCATCATATCGGTAAATAATGCGATAGCCGCCTTCATGCACTTCGCGCAGCTCAGAGTTAGGCAACTCGTGAACGCGATGCCCTCTTGTTGGCATTTCGGCGGCGGCCTCAGCGCGGGCTAGCAGTCGCTCGATCTGCAGCTTCGCATAATGTTCTGAGTCGCGGCCGATGAAGTCATGAATGGCTGCTAGGTCTCGGCGAGCTTGGCTTGACCACTCGATCTTCATGCGATGCCAAATTCCTTGCGGATGGCTGCATGCTCGTGCTTGCGGTCGTCTCGCAGATCCGCAAGACCAGCTTCGATTTTCTGCCGCACCAAGATTTCGTACATGAGGTCATCCCAACTCGCGGATTCGGGCAATTGCCGCACCAGACGAGCCGCTTCTTTTTTGACCGAACCCAAGTTTTTTCCTGATGTTTGCATGGTCACAACTAGCATCAATACGCGTTCGGATGCAAGCCGACAATCTCCGTAGCGGCGATCATTGGTCGCTATCTTCCTCTTCTCCCTCCCGCTTTTTCTCCGAGCGCGGCGAATTCAACTTCCCAAGCCCGCCGCTTTTCATTCACCTCGTTGCATGGCTGCGCGACTGCTTCTCTTTGACTGCGATTCCACACTTTCGGCGATCGAAGGTATCGACGAATTGGGCCGTTTGCGCGGGCCTGCGGTCTTCAAGGAAGTTGAGGAAATGACCACTGCCGCGATGGAAGGCGGCACGCCGATGGAGGCGATCTTCGCGCGTCGACTCGACATGATCCGCCCGAACAAGTCCGAGCTCGAATCGATCGGGCGTCAGTACATCGACACGGTAGAGCCGACGGCGCTCGAGACGATCACCGCGCTCAAAAATGCTGGTTGGCAGATCGCGATCGTGAGCGGCGGGTTCACCCAGGCGATCCTCCCGCTAGCCGACTTCCTCGGCGTCGAGCGAGTCGAGGCAGTGGAATTGAAATTCCACACCGATGGCAGCTATGCCGGATTCAACGAGGCTTGCCCGACCTCGCGCACGAAGGGCAAGAATGTCGTGGCCCGCCAACTGCGCGAGGAAACGAATGCGGCGCTCGTCATCCTCGTCGGTGATGGCGCGAGCGATCTCGAAGTCAAAGGCGATGCCGACATGGTCATTGGCTTTGGCCGCTATGCAGTGCGGCCAAAAGTAAAGGCCGGCGCCGATGCCTTCATCATGTCGCTCGCGGAGCTGCCTGAAATTGTGGCGGCACGTGGCGGCGGTTTTTAACCGCCAAGCCCATTTCTTATCCTCTGCGTTCCTCTGCGTTCCTCTGCGTTCCTCGGCGAACTTTGCGGCTTTGCGGTGAATTCTTTCTGAATAATCGGCGCCGCAGGGCCGCGTCGCCCTACCCCCCATCTTACGCTGGCGTGGGTCGCTGATTCAGTTTATCAAAAGCACCTTGCCTGCGAGCGAAACTGTCATGATTCCCGATCTAACCGTCATCAAAGCCGGCACTGGCGTGCTGACCAATTCCGCCGACGGCACGCTCGACCGTGCTGCCTTGGTGCATTTGGTCGCAGCGATCGCGGGCCTGATCCAAGCCGGCCACCGCTGCTTGTTTGTTTCATCCGGCGCAGTCGGTTCTGGCGTTTCCGCATTCGGCCTCGCAGAGTATCCGACCGATACTGCAACTCGCCAAGCCTGTGCGGCGGTGGGTCAGGCAAAACTGATGCAAACGTACAGCAGCCTGTTTGCAAACTTCGACATCACGGTCGCGCAAGTTTTGCTGACCGCCGCCGACCTCGCGACGCCCGAGCGCGCGGCCTATGTTTCCGACACGCTGACGCGCTTGCTCTCCGAGTCGCGCATTTTGCCAATCATCAACGAGAACGATTCGGTCGCAGTCGAGGAATTGAAATTTGGTGACAACGACATGCTCTCGGTGCGCGTGGCAAAACTCGCAGGGGCCAAGCGCGTAATTTTGCTCACGAGCGTCGACGGCTTGCTTGATCCCGAAAGCAAGCAACTCATTTCTGAAGTCGCCGACATCGACGCGGTGTTCCGTCATGTTCGCGACGACAAAGGCCGCTTCTCGATGGGCGGCATGGCATCGAAACTCGAGGCGGTGAAGTTCGCTGTCGAGGCAGGCATCGAAACGCACATCGCTCACGGCCGTCATCCAGAGCGCCTTGAAAACATCGTCGCAGGCAAAGGGCTTTCGACGAAGTTTTTGCCCGCCGCATCCACCCATTGAAATGAGCGCAATCCAGGAAAGCATCCAGCAAATGGGGCGTCAGGCTCGCGCGGCGGCTTATCGTCTCGCGCAGCTTTCCTCCGACGACAAGAACGCGATTTTGCGTGTCATGGCATCGTCGATCCGCACCAACGTTGCGGCGCTGATGCAGGCCAATGAAAAGGATCTCGCTGCAGGTGCGGAAAAAGGCCTTTCCACCGCGATGCTCGATCGCTTGCGGCTCGATGAGGCGCGCATCGAAGCAATGGCTGCCGGCATCGACCAAGTCGCCACGCTGCCCGATCCGGTCGGTCAGGTGATGGATGCCTGGGAGCGCCCAAATGGCATCCGCATCGAACAAGTGCGCGTGCCGATTGGCACCATCGGCATCATTTACGAAAGCCGCCCGAATGTCACCGCCGACGCGGCCGCGCTTTGTTTCAAGACCGGCAACGCCACGATCCTTCGCGGCGGCAGCGAGGCGATCCATTCAAACCGCGCGATCGCCGCAGCACTCGCCTCGGCCGGCGCGCCCGAACATGCGATCCAACTCATTCCCTTCACCGATCGCGAAAGCGTTGCTGCTCTTGCGCAAATGGACAAGTGGCTCGATCTGATCATCCCGCGCGGCGGCAAGGGCCTCATCGAAACGGTCGTCTCGCTCGCCCGCATGCCGGTGATCAAACATTACGACGGCATCTGCCACCTGTTTGTCGATCAGGCCGCCGATCTCGAAATGGCGGTGAAGCTCACGGTTGATGCGAAGACTCAAAAGTGCGGTGTGTGCAACGCGCTCGAAACCTTGCTCGTGCACGAAGCGGTGGCCGCGAAATTTCTCCCGATGGTCGCCGCCGCGCTGCGCGCAAAAAAGGTCGAGCTCCGCGGCTGCGAAAAAACTCGCGCGATTCTCAATGATTGCATCCCCGCTACCGAGGAGGATTGGGGCACGGAATACCTCGACCTCATTCTCTCGATCAAAGTCCTGGGTTCCATCGATGAAGCGATCGATCACATCAACACCCACGGCTCGCATCACACCGACACCATCGTCACTGCAGATCAAGCCGCTGCCGATCGCTTCCTGCGCTCGGTAGACTCCGCCTGCGTCTTTCACAATGTTTCCAACCGCTTCGCCGACGGTGGCGAATTCGGCTTCGGCGCCGAGATCGGCATCTCAACCGACAAACTCCACGCCCGCG
>JBEEOX010000177.1:0-3816 GCA_041191425.1 Verrucomicrobiota bacterium
TCAAGACACGCCACATGCGCGACATCTTCGACTATTTCATCAAGTATGTCGGTTCGTCGGCACTGCACTCGCCGGCATTCATGAACTGCATGGCGACGATCCAGTTCCGCTATGACCTCTGGTATGTCGATGGTGGCCTGTACGGCATCGCGCTCGGTCTTCAGCGGTTGATGAACGAGCTTGGCATCACCGTTCACCTCAACAGTCAGGTCGACGAAGTGCGCAAAGAAAACGGACGCGTGACCGGCATTGTTGCCAATGGCGAATTTCATGCCGCCGACATCGTGGTTTCCAACATGGAGGTGATTCCCGCCTATGAAAAGCTTCTGCTCGAGGATGAGGCATTCATGCGCACGCTCGACCGCTATGAGCCGTCGTGCTCGGGTCTTGTTTTGGAGCTTGGCCTCGATCGCGAGTACCCGCAGTTGGCGCATCACAATTTCTTTTTCTCGGCGAATCAAAAGACCCATTTCAAGACTGTCTTCCGCAAGCGCTTGCTGCCGCCCGATCCTACGATCTACCTAGTAGCAGCATCCCGCACCGATCCGACGGTCGCGCCTGAGGGGTGTGATTGCCTAAAGATTCTCCCGCACATCCCTCACATCGACGACAACAAGCCGCTCACCCGCGAGGACTACCTGGCCTTCAAGGACCGCGTGCTGGTCAAATTGGAACGCATGGGCCTCACGGACCTGCGCAAGCATGTGGTATTCGAGCATTGCTGGACGCCGCTCGACATCCGCGAGCAATACCTCTCGAACAAGGGATCGATTTACGGGGTGGTCTCGGATCGTTTCAAAAACCTCGCCTTCAAGGCCCCCAAGCAAAGCGTCAAATACCCCAATCTTTTCTTTGTCGGCGGCTCGGTGAATCCCGGAGGCGGCATGCCCATGGTTGTCCTCTGCGGACAGAATGTCGCCAAGAAGGTGGTGGAATGGGATCGCTGATGTTTTAGCTTTAGCCCCAACACCGCACACAAGTGCCGATCCTTCTCATCACCTCTTTCGTCTTGCTTTGCGTCACCGGCCTGCTGATCGCCGCTCGGCTGAGGGCGACGGGCCATGCGGCGGGTGAGGCATGCGATTTTTCCAATGCTTCTGTTTCGCTCATCATCCCCGCGCGCAACGAGGAGCACAACCTTCCGAAGCTTCTCGCCTCGCTTGGAGATCAGCGAACGCGTTTGGATGAGTTGATCGTGATCGACGACGGATCGACCGACCGCACGGCGGAGATTGCCACATCGCATGGAGTACGCGTGATCACCTCGGAGCCTCTGCCTGAAGGTTGGCGTGGCAAGACATGGGCCTGCCATCAAGGCGCGCTCGCAGCAAGGGGCGAGCTGCTGATCTTCATGGATGCCGACACATGGTTTGAGGTCGGCGGGCTTGATCAAGCACTTGCGCGCTATCGCGGTGGCGCATTCTCAATTGGGCCGTACCATGCGGTGAAAAAATTCCACGAAGACTTTTCAATTTTTTTCAATGTCGCGATGAGCATTGGAACTTTGCCACGGGGGCTTTTCGGTCAGTTTCTCATGATCGGCTGTGAAGCATACGAACGAATTGGTGGTCATGCTTCGGTGCGCGGCAGGGTCTTGGAAAATTTCCGCCTTGCGGCGGCATGTCGTGAAAATGGAATCGGTGTGCGCAGCATGAACGGCAAGGGCATGGTTTCGTTTCGCATGTATGCCGATGGCCTTGGCTCCTTGATTGAAGGGTGGACCAAGGGTTTTGCATCCGGCGCCAATCACACGCCGCGTCATTCGCTTCTGCTTGTCATTGCATGGATGAGCGCGTTGATGATTCCGCCGCTGGCCGGGTGCCTGAGCGGCGAGTGGCACTTGTGGGGTCAACTTTGCGCACTGGCGGCTTTGCAAGTCATCTGGATCGGCCGGATGATTGGCTCGTTTCGCCTGACGAATCTCGCCCTCTATCCGCTGCCGCTCGCATTCTTCTTTTTCCTCTTCGCTCGCTCGGCCATGATGTCGGGCAAGAAAGTTCGCTGGAAAGGCCGCGACATTCATGCCGACTGAACCGTCATTGCTAATCATCGCATTGATCAACACGCTTGCGTGGCCAGTGATTCAGCTTGGCCTTGCGTGGACATTCACGCGCATGCCGGATCATTGGTTCGCGTGCAAGCACATGCCCAAGCCATGCCCATGCGAGGTTCGTTTTCTGGATCGCGTGTTGTGCGTGAAGAAATGGAAGGATCGATTGCCGGATGCCGCCACTTGGTTTGCGGGTGGATTTGCGAAAGCGAAACTCACAGGCAGTGATCTCGAGTACCTGCGCCGATTCATCCGTGAGACCCGACGTGGCGAACTTTGCCACTGGTGCGCGATGGCCTGCGTTTTTTTGTTTCTGCCATGGAACCCGTTGTGGGCGGATTTGGTGATGTGGACCTACGCGATCGCGGCAAATTTGCCCTGCATCCTTGTCCAGCGTCACAATCGCGCGCGGCTTTCGAAGCTGCTTGCAAGGCGCGAAGCAAAGGCGTGGATTTCGAAAAAATAGCTTAAAACAGGCTATTTTTAGAAAATTCAAAGCGCGAGATAGTAATAGTCAGATCGTCTTACGAAGTCTGGTCATTCGTGCGCGCGAGGTTTTGCTACGCGCATGAAAATTCGACAGCGAATCTCCTGCGCGATATCATGAGCGGTTCGCATGGTGTCGCATCATCCTTCGTTTCGTTGCTCAAGCCGACCGATTTCTCATCGGATCTGGCGCGACCCGATCGTGCACAAACGCATTGTCGAATACCTCGGCGGTGATTGCCTGGATGATGCGACATGTTTGTTTCTTGGCAGGCTCGATTCGGAAAATCCTTCGATCTTTGATCGTCATCCGCCCGCTGATCTCGACAAGCTGCTCGATGGCGGATGCGAAATCGCTCGCTCACTCGAGGACCGCGAATCGATGCTGGTTCACCTCGACATTGAATATGTCAATTTCGATGACCCCGTTGCCGCATACACCGATGCGAAGGGCGCGTTCCTGATGCAGCAGCCGCTGGTCGAGGCCATTGAAACCTGTTTGCTGAATTACGGCATTCGCTACCTGCATCTGATCACTGGCCAAGGTCATCATTTTGTATGGAAATTTTCCAAGCATTCGGCAGTGGCCAAGCGCATTGCAGGCCTTGGCATTCACACGCCATCCGATGGCACCGCCCGCGCGACCGATCCGCTCTTCGCGCACATTTCCCTGCTCATGGAGTATTTCGCGCATCGCGTGAAGCGCGAGGCATCAGGTCGCTGCGAACTGCCAGTTGAAATCACCGCTCAGCATGTCGGCCCGGGAAATTCCGGCATGCGCGAAATGCTCTCGATCGACATCTCCGAGTACGGAGATCCGCTTCATAGCCGCATGATTCGCATGCCCTACACCGTCTATCGCAAGCCATGGATCTCAGGCCTTTTTGGTCGGCTTGGCATCGAGGATCGCATCAGCGAATTTTTCACGCTGCCACTCCACGAAATGGATCTCACGCGCTTGCTGGAGTTGCGTCACCATCCTGAGGAAATCATCAAGCTCGCGCGTTACGCGGGCGTTGGCATTTCATGCGAAGAGCGGGGGACTGCGCGCCTGCTCGACGATTACCTCGGATCATCGCTCGCAAGTTTTCATCGGCAGTTTTATGCGGTGCGGCAGGATTCACCGTCGTTGTGGCCTAGTGGCTACGACCGAACGCCACTTGAAAAATTCCCACCTTGCGTGGCGCATGTGCTTCGCTTTCCCAATGACTTATTGCTAAAGCCGAGTGGCATTCAGCTTGTGGTGCGCAGCTTGCTTGCGAGTGGCTGGCATCCGCGTC
>JBEEOX010000178.1:0-3780 GCA_041191425.1 Verrucomicrobiota bacterium
ATTGCCGATCGCGCTGTCGATGAAATCACGCTGACGAAACAATACGGTGGCTTCCACACCTTCGGGCAGTGTGGCTTGAAGGCCTTCAATCGCGGCTTCGATTTTTTCGGTGAGCGCGATGGTGTCGGATCCCGGAGCCTTGATGACGCTCATGATCACGCCGGGGCTGCCACTGACGGCGGCCTCGCCGCGTTTGGGCTCCGTACCCCACGCAACGGTGGCGACATCCGAGATCGCGATGGGGCGCCCGTTCGACATCTTGATGATGGTGCGCGCGATGTCCTCGAGCTCGACCGTCATGGCGAGATTGCGAACCATGATTTCTTGCGGTCCGCTGTCGATGAATCCGCCGGTGGTGTTGGACGCGGCTTTTTTCACCGCCTCTTCAAGCTCCTCGATCGTCACGCCGTTCGCCTGCATGCGCCAAGGGTCGGGCTGGACTTGAGCCTGCTTTACACCGCCGCCCATGTTGAGCACTTCGGCGACACCAGGGATCGCTTGCAGTCGCATGCGAATCGTCCAGTCGGCCACGCTGCGAAGATCCATGGGCGCGGTTTTTCCATCGTTGCTTTTCACGCCGATGAGCAGGATTTCACCCATCAGAGATGCCACGGGAGTCAGATAGGGCTGGGTTTCATTCGGCAGTTGTTCGCGGGCGACTTGCAGGCGCTCTTGGACGAACTGGCGCGCCTTGTAAATGTCGGTGCCCCACTCGAATTCGGCAAAGACAAGTGAAAGCGCGATGTCCGAGGTCGAGCGCATGCGGGTGAGGCCCGCGACGCCCATCATCGAGTTTTCAATCGGTTGGGTGACAAGTGTTTCGACTTCCTCGGGTGAAAGCCCGGGTGCCTCCGTCAAGATTGTGACAGTGGGTTTGGTCAGATCGGGAAGGACTTCGACGGGAAGTTCGCTGCCGGTTTTGAAACCCATCGCCAAGATCAACAGCGAAAGGCAGAGAACGATCGCGCGATTGCGCAGCGACCAGCGGATGAGGGTGTTGAGCATGGATCAGGAAAGTTTGGTGCCAGCGGTTTTGGACCGACGCTGACGCAGTGAAATCACGATCAACCACGCAGCAAGGATGACGGTGGTAGCCATGAAGAAGATCTCACGCATGCCGATGCCGTGTGATGCATGGTCGTGGTCATGCGCCGAACTCGAGTCGGCTTTTTGATCGGCTGATTTTTCCGATCCGTCCTCGTTGTGCTCGTGACCGTGCGCGGCATCCAGTGCTTCTTTGAGCGAGGGTCCGCCGCCACTGCCGGCGAAGCCGAGCGTGTAGGAACCGCGGGTCACGACTTCATCACCGGGCAAGAGTCCGTCGAGGATTTCCACGCGATCGTTGTTTGAAATTCCGCTTTGCACGTTCACCCGATCAAAGGCGTTGGGAATGGTCATGTGTTTGACATAGACATGACGGTTCGCAGCACCGCCTTGGATCGCCTCGCGCGGAACGCTCAGTACGCCCTCGCGTTTTTCCATGATGATCGAGCACTCCGCGTTCATGCCGGGGCGGAGTTGGTTGTCGGGGTTGTCGATGGTGAAGATGACACCTGCGGTGTTGAGGTCCGCGCCTTCGGCTTTTTCCGAGCGGGTGGAAACATCCTGACCCAGTGCGCAGGCGGGATCGGGGCAGGGGCAGGCGGCAAATTTCAGCAAGGTCGCGGTGTATTCCTTGTCCGGGCGGATCGGAAAATGAATCTTGGCCTGCGTGCCTTGTTTGATTTTTCCCGCGGTGGCTTGCGGTAATGTGGCGATCAGATAGATGGTTTTCAGATCGGCGAGTTCCGCGAGGCTGTCTGTGGGTTCAACCGGCGCTCCGAGCTTGGTATTAACGGACACGACTGTGCCACTCGCTGGAGCGGTGAGCCAGATGCTTGGTGGTGGGCTTCCAGGCTGACGACTTTCTAACAGAACAAGTTTGTCACCTTTCTCGACATAAGTGCCGATGCTCAAATTTGTTTCGATGACTCGCCCTGAGACTCGACTGCTGAGGACGGATCGGTGCTCGGGAATCGCCTCGGTACGGCCGAGGGCGAAGGTCGTGGTTTCGAAGTCGGCCTCCTCGACTACGACGGTTTCGAGGCCGAGGTTCTTCACGCCTTGTTCGGTGAGAATGACCGGTGGAACCGCCACGGCAGAAAACGCCGATGGGGTGATTAGCAGTGTTGTAAGGAATGAAATGAATGATGGTTTCATGATGATGAGGAAATTTGGTTCATGGATTGCCCAGTGCGGTTTCGTGGCGGATGCGGGCGAGATGAAATTCGCGCAGCGCGTCGATGTGCGATGAGTCGAGTTCGAGGTGTTTTTGTTTCGCGGTCAGCAGTGTTCGGATTTCGGTTTGTCCGCTGGCATAAGCCGTCTCGGCGGCTTGTGCTTGCTGCTCGGCGAGTGGAAGGAGCGAGTCTTTGATTTCGCGAGCGAGTGAGGCCCATTGTTTCATATCGGCTTGAGCGGTTTCCGCTTCGACGCCAATTTTTCGCGCCAGCGCGATCGCTTCGTTTTCGATGCGCGTCTTGCGGATCTTTGCCTCTTCAATCGCCGCGGTATTTTGATTCCAAAACGGAAGGGGGATTTTCAGGCGCAGCTCGACCATCGTTTCCGTATCGAATCCCTCGGGTGCGTCTTCGCTGCGATCGCTCGATGCGAAGAGTCCGCCTTCGATGTCATCGTAGCGTCGGCTTTTTTCGAGTGCGACCTGCTGCACGGCGGACTGCAACGCGAGCTCGGCTTTTTGCAGATCGGGTCGTTGGGAGAGATTGGCATTGATGTGCGGAATCTCGGGTGCGGTGAGTGCGCCTTCAATTGCGATGGTCTCGCCCGAGTGAATGCCAAGCAGTGGCTTGAGCGTGCCGAGTTGAATGTTTTGCTCGGACTCGAGCTCGCGTGACCGAATCTCGAGCGTGGCGGCATCGAGCTTTGCCTGACCTGCGTCAAGGGCGGAGGCTTCGCCTTTTTCCGCGCTGTCGCTGAGCGTTTCGGCAAACTGCCGCATGAGCCTGTTTTGATTGCGAAGCAGCGCTTGTTGCTGGCGGATGGCGAGCAACTTCACGGCGGTTTCGCGGGCTTGGCTGATGAGTTGTCGCTCGATTTCGCGCACTTCTGATTCGGCCGCGCGCAACTCGATGGACGAGATGGTTTTTTCGAGACGCAGGCGATGGGTGATCGGAAAACGCTGGGTGAATCCAACTTCGAGTTTGTGTTCGTCGAATGACGCATCGCGTTCGAAGGCGGTTTCGAGATTTGGATTCGGCAGGCGTCCTGATTGCTTGACGCGTGAGGCGGCTTCCTCGATGCGCAGCTTGGCGGCGGCGAGCTCAGGGTTGTGAGTGCGCACGCGTTCGCCGATGGTGGTGAGATTTAGGGCGACTGCGGATTGCGCGTGAATCGGAAACGCCATGCAAACGAGCAGGGGCGGGATTAAAAATTTTCGATAGGACATGGATCTGTTGAGTGAGGTGGATCCGGGCAAAGTGCCGGATGAAAAATGCGACAAATGATGCGACCGCAGATTGCGGATGCGTGAAAAAAATCGTGCCGTCCGGGCACGATGGGGCCTGAGCGGCCGCTCAGATCAACGGTGGTTTGTCCTCACTCAAAAAAGGACCATCCGGAATGCTGCTTCGCTCGCGCTGCATGTGCGAGAGGCTGGAGCGGGGGGTGAGAAGTTGAATCAAATGTTCCCGCTGATCGATCATCGGCATGGCGGAGCAAAAGCATCCGGCGCCGTGATGGTGGTGATGATCCGCGGGGCATTGTTCGTCATGCGAGTGGCAC
>JBEEOX010000179.1:0-3780 GCA_041191425.1 Verrucomicrobiota bacterium
CAGCCTCATCGGTAAGCGCGCGCAGGCTCACCTCACCGCCCCCATAGATATAGTCCGCATCCGCCATGGAAAATCCACAATGCGGGCACAATTCCGCCGCGCGGTGAATGCTTTGGACGCATCGGGGACACTTCATCATGGGCGAATGAAATTCGATAGGAAGCGACGAATGCTTCGTCAAAACAAAACATCAGGAAACCTTAACAAAACAAGGCGAAGCTGCACGAAACTGAAGCACGCCAATCCAAATTCTCAGGCTTTGACGCTACCAAGGATCCTTGCCTGATCGAAGTCAAAGGGCGTGAGCTCAAGTAGCAGTTCATCGCCGACTTCGAAGCTCGCGGATGCATCGGCAAGGTCCTTGGACAAGTGCGCCAGGATCACTTTGCCGTTGGGGAGCTCGACTCGGTAAAGGACCGGGCCTCTTGGCTCGAGTATTCGCCCGTGGGTTTGAATGGTGGCGTCCGACATGGCTGACCCGTTTTCAAACGCTTTCCCGTCTCGGGCGCAAGTCGGGGTATCGGGAAATTTTCGTCGGTTTCCTGGCTTTGCGGCGAGGACCTTGCTTGACGCCACGCCGATCCGCATCATGATGACCACCAGTCGACCGCGCTCTAATCGCTGGATTCGACGTCGTCCATTCCATTTACTGAATCGCCATGAATACACGAATCGCTTCGGTTATCAGCGTCACGCTCTGTGCGCTCCTTGCCTCATGCTATCCCTATGACGAGGGAGCCAACCGCAAGAAAACCAAAAAATCATCTGCAGCGGCAGCGGAGGCCGCCAAGCTTGAAGAGCAGAAAAAAGCTGAAGAGCAAAAGCTCAAGGAATTGCAGCCTGGCCAAACGGCTCCGGCTGACGGATCCGTCATCACCGAAACGTCCGATGGCTCAGTCAAGCTCACTACCAGTCCGGCGACTACGACCACCCCAGGCACCACTGAAAAGCCTACGTCGGCGGTGAAGAAAACCGAGTATTCTTACGCCAGCAAAGTGCCTGGCAAAGAAGGATTCGTCTTCAGCCCTTACAACAACAAGGTCGTCGATGTGCGCGACATTCCGAGCGGCACGCTGGTGCAAGACCCGACTTATCCTGCGGCGGAGAAAAAATATTTCCGTGTTCCCTGATTGCTTCGCTACCCCCGGTCTAATTTTATCAAATTCCAACAACCGGGTCCCACACACAGGACCCGGTTTTTTTTCGCATGAAAGCCGAATTTTCGAACATCAGCATTCTTGGCAGCGGGCTTCTTGGCGGCTCACTCGCCTTGGCGCTCGCCGCGCAAAAGCGTGCACCTCGCGTGAAGCTGTGGGCGCGCAAAGCGCAAACGGCAAGCGAGGCGCGCGCGCTTGGCATCGAGGGCGCGACAGATGACCTCAAGCTCGCAGTCGAGGGCGCAGATCTCTTGGTGCTGTGTGTGCCGGTCGGCGCCATGCCCGCACTGGTCACTTCCGCGCTAGAAGCCGGCTTGCCTGCGACTTGCTTGGTGACTGATGTGGGAAGCGTAAAACAAGCTCCGCATCGCGAGCTTGCGCCACTGCTTGCAGCCAAGGGCATTGAATTTATTGGCAGTCATCCCATGGCGGGATCCGAGCGCAACGGGCTTGCGGCCACCAGCGCGACGCTTTTTGAAGGCGCCGCTTGCTTGCTCACTCATGATGGAGAAAACGCCAGCCCCCGAGCCATGGCGCTGGAGGCTTTTTGGCAGTCGGTCGGTTGCCACACGGCATGGATGACCCCTGCCGCGCACGACGCACTGGTCGCACGGATCAGCCATTTGCCTCATCTCATCGCCGCAAGCGCCTCGCGCGTGTGTCTCAAAAATCCGGCCGATGGTCGCTTCGGTGGCGGCGGTCTTCGCGACACCACCCGCGTTGCATCAGGCAACCCCGAGATGTGGGCTGAGATCCTTACCGAAAACCGCGCGGCATTGATTGATCCGCTCCGCGAGAGCATCGCCGACTTGCAGGCAGTCGTTCAACTTTTGGAAAAAAGCGATCAGCAAGCCATTCTTCAGTGGCTCGCCGAGGCCAAGCAGCCGCGAGATTCTCTGTCATCGGCGATGGCAGATAAAAACCTTCCGCTCCCAGCGGGCTGACATCGCAAGCTTGTTGCGCGCCTCGCAAACCTGTTAGAAAGCCTGTCACCTCACCCATGTCCGACTTCCGAGTTTCACCCATTTCGAAAATTCACGCGGATTTTAGCGTGCCAGGCGACAAGAGCATGTCGCATCGCGCCGCAATCCTTGGGGGACTTTCCAACGGCATTTGCACCATCCACAACTTCCTCCCCAGTGAGGATTGCCTCAACACGCTCAATGCGATGAAGGCGCTCGGCGCCGACCACGAGGTGATCGAGGAGCTTGCGGGTTACGGTCCGACCCAATTGCGCATTCATGGTCAATCGATGCAGCTCAAGGCGCCTGCCAAGCCGATTGATTGCGGCAACTCCGGTACCGGCATGCGATTGCTGGCTGGCATGTTGGCCGGGCAAAGTTTTACCTCGGAACTTTTTGGCGATGCTTCGCTTTCATCGCGCCCAATGAGTCGCATCACCATTCCGCTCGCAGAGATGGGAGCGCACATCGACACGCTCGGCGAAAAACCAGGTTGCGCGCCACTGCGGATTCATCCTGCTTCGCTCAGTCCGATCACCTACGACATGCCAGTCGCCAGTGCTCAGGTGAAAAGCGCGGTCTTGCTTGCTGGGCTGTTTGCCAAAGGCACCACGACCGTCATTCAGCCAGCGGCCACGCGCGATCACACCGAGCGCATGCTCGCATCGTTTCGCGTCAATTCGATTCATTCTGGTGATTCGGTCTCCATCGTTGGCGGCCAGATCCCGCAGGCCTGCGACTTTGTCGTGCCAGGTGACATTTCCAGCGCGGCCTTCTGGTTGGTCGCCGCCTCCGCTTTGCCCGGCGCCTGCCTCACTCTGCACCAGGTCGGGCTGAACCCGACGCGCACCGCCATCATCACTGCGCTCAACCGCATGGGTGCCCGCATCATCGTGACACCGCGTCAGGTCAGCGGCGAGCCGATCGGCGACATCGAGGTCCATGGCACCAAGCTCAAAGGCACCACGATTTTGGAAAGCGAGATTCCCAATCTCATCGACGAGATTCCGGTGCTAGCCGTTGCTGCCGCGCTGGCCGATGGCACCACGGTCATTCGCAAGGCCAGCGAACTTCGCGTGAAGGAAACCGACCGCATCACGACGGTTGTTAACAACCTCCGCGCGATGGGTGGCAATGTGACCGAGTATGATGATGGCATGGAAATCACTGGTGGATCTCCCTTGTGCGCGGCGGAACTTGAAAGCTTCGGCGACCATCGCATCGCCATGGCCTTCGCCATTGCCGGACTCTTTGCTTCAGGTGAAACGGTGATCCGCAACACCGATTGCGTGAACACCTCTTACCCTGGTTTCGCGCACCATCTCGATGCCATTTGCCGCGAAAAAACATTGCCTGCCGATTTCGCAATGCCAACCACACGCCTTTTGTGAACGCGACCGACTCCATGCATTTTGCCATCGCCATCGACGGCCCCGCCGCATCCGGCAAAAGTACGGTCGCCAAACGGCTGGCGCAGAGGCTTGGGCTTGTGATGGTCAACTCGGGCGCCATGTATCGCGCGGTGACATGGAAGGTGCTCAGCGAGCACATCGATCCGCAAGACAGCGCGGCGGTGACGCAGCTTCTTCAGCGCATCCGCATCGCATGCGGTCACGATGGGATCAGCTCGACCATCACCATCGATGGCATCGACCCCGGCG
>JBEEOX010000180.1:0-3755 GCA_041191425.1 Verrucomicrobiota bacterium
ATTGGTAGACGCGCTCGACTCAAAATCGAGTTCCAACGAGTGTGGGTTCGAGTCCCACAGCCGCTACTTTCCAATTTTGCGCGGGCGCCGGGTTTCACGCAACATTTGGCATGTCCCAACCGCGCATTATCGGAATCATCGCAGGCAGCGGAGTTTATCCCGCGACCTTTGTTGATGCGGCACGGCGTCAATGTCCCGGAGTGAAGCTGGTCGTCGCGGCGTTTCACAATGAGACTGATCCGCACTTGGCTGAGAAAGTGGATGCCGTCGAGTGGTTTCGCGTCGCGCAGCTTGGCAAGATGATTCGTTTTTTTCGGAGCGAGGGGGTGACCGAGGCGGTGATGATGGGTCAGATCTCGCCAAAAAATCTTTTTGATTTGCGACCGGACTTGCGCGTTTTGCTGATCTTGGCCCGCGTGAAGGAACGCAATGCCGAAACGCTCTTTGGCGCGATCGCCGATGAGCTTGGCAAAGAAGGCATCGAGGTGCTGCCTGCTACCACTTTCCTTGATGAGCATCTTCCCGCGGCAGGCCATGTCTGCGGTCCCACCTTTGGCAAGCGACAATTGTCGGATGCGGCGTTCGGATTTCGAATCGCCAAGGAAACGAGTGCGCATGATATCGGCCAGAGTGTGGTCGTGCGTCACGGCACGGTGCTTGCGGTCGAGGCATTTGAAGGCACCAATGCGTGCATTCGTCGCGGCGGTGAACTCGGGCGCGGCAAGGATGTGATGCTTGTGAAGGTCTCGAAGCCGAATCAGGATTTTCGTTTCGATGTACCGGTCGTCGGACCGCAAACGCTGGAAACCTGCGCGGCAGCGGGGGTGCGGGGCATCACGATTGAAGCCAGACGCACGCTACTTTTGGAAAAGGAAAAAGTCGCCGAGCTTTGTGGCAAGTATCAGATCGGGATTCACGCGCTCGATGGCGATGCATGAAATGCGAGGTGATTTCCCGCTTTCATCTTCGATCTGATGACTCAGGATGATGCCTGATGATGCGACGCAAGGAGATTGTTCAGACGCGCTATCAAACTCTGGAGGTTTGGAGGTCCGATAAGGCGACCGAGTTTCGGGTTGCTGGGGCGGTGCATGCGTTTCATCATCGCGATCGGTTTCTGACGGGTTTGGCCTGGGACATGATTGCAGCCTCGGCTTTGCTGGGTGCGGCTCATCCGCCGCGATCGGTGTTGATGCTTGGTTTGGCAGGGGGCACGGCGTTTCGTGTGTTGCGGCATTTGTTGCCGGATTGCGAACTGGTCGCTGTCGACATCGATGCGGAGATTGTCGATTTGGCGCGAAAGCATATGGAACTGGATGCCTTGGGCATCGAGGTGATTCATGCCGATGCTTACGCGTGGTTGGCAAAAAACCGGCGGAAGTTTGATGTGGTGATCGATGACATTTACCTGGCGGGAAAGACCGATGTGTTTCGGCCGCAGGCTTGGGATGGAAAATTGATGGGGCATTTGCGGCGGGCGATGGCACCGGGTGGGGTGTTGGCGGTGAATCTGGTGACGGGGGTGGGTCATCGGGCGATGCAGGTCGCGACGCGGCGGGTTTTGCGTGCGGAATTCGGCGAGGTGCGCTCGATCCGCTCCGAAGAGGCCATGAACGAGGTGCTGGTGGCGGGAGATTCGGTGGCTGGTCGCCGGCGTTTGACGGAATTTTGGAAAATGTTTCGGGATCGCAGGGACCGGGCGTATTGGGACCGATTGGAGCTTCGGCGACTCACATGATGGCGGGATTTTCCGCATTTCGCTTGCCAGCGTTTGGGCGAAGCCCCACAAAAGCGCCCGCTTGTCCGGAACGGAGGGTGCACAGAGCGTCGTTCCACCCGGACCGGTGCCCACATACCCATTCTCGACTCCCTATGGACAGCATCTCATCCCGCATCGCAAAGGTCTCTCCCTCACTCACTCTGGCCGTCACCGCGCAAGCCAAGGCCATGATCGCCAAAGGCGAAGAAGTTTATGCCCTCGCTGGTGGCGAGCCGGAAGTTGATACCCCCAACTTCATCAAAGAGGCCGCGATCAAGGCGCTGAACGAAGGTCGTACCAAGTATACGCCTGCTGGCGGAATTCCGGAGCTTCGCGAGGCGCTTTCTGCCAAGTTTCTTAAGGACAACAACCTCAACTACGCGGCGAATCAGATCTGCGTGACCGCGGGTGCGAAAATGGCCTGCTTCAATGCCATCCTCGCGGTGGTCGAAGAAGGTGACGAGGTCATCATTCCGACACCGTACTGGGTTTCTTATCCTGAAATGGTGCGCCTTGCAGGTGGTGTGCCGGTCTTGGTTGAGACCAAGGAGTCGACTGGCTGGAAGATGACTCCCGAGCAGTTTGAAGATGCGATGACGCCGGCGACCAAAATGGTGATCATCAACTCGCCCGGCAATCCGACCGGAGCTGTGTACACCGCCGACGAGTTGCGTGCGCTTGGTGAAATCGCGCTCGGCGAGGACATTGTGATCTTGTCCGACGAAATTTACGAAAAGCTCGTGTACGGCGAGAGCAAGCACGTCTCGATCGCGTCGCTGAGCGAAGAGCTCTACAACCTCACCATCACGGTCAACGGATTCTCCAAGGCCTACTCCATGACCGGTTGGCGCTTGGGTTACACCGCAGCGCCAAAGCCGTTGGCTGATGCGATCGACAAGATTCAGAATCACACGATTTCCAACGCGAGCACATTCTCTCAATACGGTGCGCTGGCTGCACTTGAAGGTGATCAGTCGTTCATCGAGGATCTCCGTGGCGAGTACGATGTGAAGCGTCAGTTCATGTTCGCGCGTCTCAAGGCGATCCCAAACATTCGCGTGGTTGAGCCGCAGGGTGCTTTCTACTTCTTTGTGTACACTGGCGGCATGCAACTCAAGTCGGTGAACCTTTGCGACAAGTTGCTCTCGCGCTACAAGGTAGCCGCCGTGCCGGGCATCGCGTTTGGCTATGACGAAGGCATCCGCCTGAGCTACTGTACGACGCTTGATATTTTGAATGAGGGCCTTACCCGCTTCGAGCAGTTCTGCCGCGAGCATTGATTTGCTCAATCAGGCGTGATTTCAAGAACGCCGGCCCGCTTGGGTCGGCATTCTTTTTTGCAATCAGCCTTCGGCTGCTTTGGCGATGCGCAGGAGTTTGGCTTCCTCAAGGTGGGGGGCGAGGATTTGGAGGCCGACGGGAAGGTTTTTGGAGCCATCGAAATCCGTGATGCCGCAAGGGACCGAAATGCCGGGGATACCGGCGAGGTTGGCGGAAATCGTGAAGATGTCGGAGAGGTATTCGTGCAATGGATCGGCTGCGCCGGCGCCAATTTTGCGGGCGGGAGTTGGAGCGACGGGCGAGATGATCGCGTCGACTTTCTGGAAGGCGTTTTCGAAATCCTGACGGATAAGCGTGCGGACTTTTTGGGCGCGGCCGTAGTAGGCGTCGTAGTAGCCCGATGACAGCACGTGGGTGCCGAGGATGATACGGCGTTTGACTTCAGGACCAAAACCTTCTTCGCGTGACTTGCGGTAGAGATCCGCGATGTCGGCAGGTTGTTTGGTGCGATGACCATAGCGGATGCCATCGAAGCGCGAGAGGTTCGATGATGCTTCAGCGGGGGCGATGATGTAGTAGGTCGCCACCGCGTGTTCGGTGTGGGGCAGCGAGATGTCGACGATTTCCGCGCCGAGTTCGCGGAGTTTGTTGATTGCATTTTCCACGGTATGCCTCACGCTCGGATCGATGCCATTGCCGAAATACTCGCGCGGCA
>JBEEOX010000181.1:0-3748 GCA_041191425.1 Verrucomicrobiota bacterium
CGCAGGATACCCCAAATTAAGCCGCTGGCGTGAGGCCGAGGCTGTTGAAAATTTGGCGGGTCGCGTGGCTCTTGTTGAGCGTGTAAAAGTGGATGCCGTCGATGCCCTCGTTGAGCAGACTCGCGCACTGTTCTGCCGCGTAGTGGATGCCTGCTCTTTCCACGCTTTCGGGGCTTGAGCTGGCGCGGTTGAGGGAACGGATGAGCTTGGCGGGGTAGCGCGCGCCGGCGGCAAGCTCGGCCATGCGTTTCATGCCTTGCAGTGAGGTGACTGGCATGATGCCGGCGATGATGGGGACATTGATGTCGGCGATGCGACAACGGTCGCGAAAGTCGAGGAAGTCGTGGTTGTCGAAGAACAACTGCGTGCAGATGTAATCGGCGCCGGCGTCGACTTTGGCTTTGAGGTGCTCGAGTTCGAGCATGCGGTTTGGAGTGGCGGGGTGGCCTTCGGGGAAACCTGCCACGCCGATGCCGAAGCCGCGAGGATCGGGGTGGACGCCCGACTGGTTGAACTCGCGGATAAACGCGACCAAGTCGGCGGCGTGGCGGAAGTCGCCAGCGGACCAATTGTAATCGGGCTGATCCTTCGGCGGGTCGCCGCGCAGCGCCAGAACATTCGCCACACCAGCGGCAGCGTAGCGTTGAAGAATGGAAGTGATTTCCTCCCGCGTGTGACCGACGCAGGTGAGGTGTGGAACGGGTGGGATCGAGGTCGTTTGCTTGATGCGCAGGACAAGATCATGCGTGAGCTCGCGTGTGGTGCCGCCGGCGCCGTAGGTGACGGAGACAAAGGACGGATGCAGCGATTCGAGGTTGCGAATGGTTTCGTAAAGCTCGTCCCAAGCCGTTTCGCTTCGCGGTGGGAAGAACTCAAACGAGAGCGAAGGCTTGGATTGGCTGAGGATGTCGCTGATGTGCATGGCGCGCTGTCTGGTGACTGACCCTAGAGCTCGTGCGTTGTTTCGCAATCCCCATGTTTGTTTGCCGTTCGCCTCAAGGCGTAGCGGCTGCAGCCTCGGCGGCTTGCTCGGTGGCAAGCACATCCGAGCGGAGGTCACCACCTTTGCGGCGACTCCACCACAGCACGATTGGCGAGGCGACAAAGATCGACGAATAGGTGCCGACCACAAGACCGATGAGAATCATGATCGAGAAGTCACGCAGCGAGGATCCGCCGAAGAGCGAGAGAATCGCGACCGTGATGATCGTCGTCGCCGAGGTGAGCAAGGTTCTCGAGAGCGTGGCGTTGATTGCCTCGTTCATGATCGATTTGATCGAACCCGTGCGGATCAAGAGGCTTTCGCGGATGCGGTCGAACACGACGATCGTGTCGTTGATCGAATAACCGGCGATGGTGAGGATCGCGCCGACATGGATCAGCGAGAGTTCGCCGCCGAGTAGAACGATGAGTCCGACGGAAATGATCACATCGTGAAGGATTGCGACGAAACCACCGAGCGCGAAGGAGAACTCGAAGCGGAAGGTGATGTAGAGCAGGATGCCGATGAGGCCAAGAACAAGGGCGATGAGCGAGTCCTTGAGGAAAGTTCCGCCAATAAGCGCGGACACCTCGACCTTGCTGCTGTCGATGACATAGTTGTGGTCGGCGGCGGACTCGGCGTTGCTGCCGGGTTTTTTCTCACCGAGGGCGGGGATGCTCTCGCGAAGTTTGGCGATGATGGTATCGGCATCCTTGCTGTCGCAGCGGACGGTGAGGAGTGTGCCGGTTGCGGGGTTGCCTTGCTCCTGTGGGTAGGCGGCTTTGGTGAGTTGGAGCGTGGAAAGGGCTTTTTCGACATCGGCGGTGGGAATTTTTACTTCTGTGCCGAGTTGAAACTTGATGAGCGTGCCGCCAGTGAAGTCGACGCCGAAAGCGTGTCCCTTGCGCAGACCGAAGGCGGCAAGGGAAAGAATCACCAGTGCGACCGAGATCAGGGCGCAAGCGCGTGACTTGGCGATGAAGTCGAACTTGGTCGCCTTGAAGAGGCTGAGGAATGAGACTTTTTTGAGCGCATTCAGGTCGGTTCCCCAGCGGAAGAGCACGCGGGTGACAAGGATCGCGGAGAACATTGAGGCCACGATGCCGATGCTAAGGGTGATGGCGAAGCCCTTGATCGCGCTGCTGCCGAAGATGAAGAGCAGGATCGCGGTGATGAGTGAGGTGAAGTTCGAGTCGAAGATCGCAGTGAAGGCTTTGTCGTATGATGCGGAGATCGCATTTTTGAATGACTTGCCGCTTTGGATTTCTTCACGCAGGCGCTCGTAAATGAGGACATTGGCGTCAACCGCCATGCCGATGGTGAGGATCATGCCCGCGATGCCCGGCAGCGAGAAGGTGAAGCCAAACATGGCCATCACGCCGAAGAGAATCACGCCGTTGATGGCGAGGCCGAAGAGCGCGATGATGCCCGCAAAGCGGTAGTAAAACAAAACGAAGAGTGCGGTGATGGTGAGGCCGACGATGCCAGCCCAGATGCCTTGCTTGACGACTGCGGCTCCGAGAGTGGGCGAGACGGTGTCTTCCATTTCAACAACCAGTGGGTTCTCGAGTGGGTTCATCAGCGCGTTGGCAAGGTTCTGCACTTCACCGGGTTCGCGCAGTCCTTCGATGATGAATTGTTTGCCGAGCGGGGTTTGATTGACGACCGGGGCGCTGATGACTTCGCCGTCGAGCACGATCGCAATGCGGTCGACGCCGCCTCGCATGTTTTTGGTGAGGGCGATCATTTTGTCGGTGCCCTCGGCATTGAGAGTGATCGCAACGGCATCGGCCTGTTGCGGAGATGGGACGGCATCGGCGATGTCGGATCCGCCAAGAGCCATGCGACGGTTGAGAAGGATGGGGCGGGTATACTCGTTGCCGTCCTCGTCCTTGCCTTTCAATGTGTAGGCCTTGTAGCCGGGGACGATTTCGCTGCCGTTTTGAACGCGCTCGGCGAGTGGTTTGCCATCGGCGCCGGGTTCCTCGTTGCGACGACTCACCTCGCGAAGTTCGAGCTTGGCGACTTTCTCCAGGGTTTCGCGAATCTTGGCCGAGGTTTCGGGTTCGACGCCTGGCATTTGGACGAGGATGCCATCGGTTCCCTGACGGGCGATGAGCGGCTCGGAAGTACCCATGCCGTTGAGGCGTTTTTCAATCACGAGGATCGCTTGCTCTACCTGCTGGGGAGTGACCTCCATTTTTTCACCGCTATCCGATTCGCGGGGTTGAACGCGGAGGGTGAAGGAGGATCCGCCGACGATGTCGATGCCGCCCTTGAGTCGCTCTTTGACCGGAGTCGCTGCCAGCACGCAGAGGGCGGTGGTGCCGATCAGCAGGACGGTGCCGACGTTGCGTTTGCGCCTTTCGATCTCGGTGGCGAAGTACCAGAAGAAAAGGATCACTAGGATCATGCCGGTCACAAAAATGGTGAGCGGATCTTCGTAGAAAGGAATGGCGGCAAACATGGTGAAAAGCGGTGGGTGATATGGAAATAAGCGTGAATCGCGCGGGCTGCGGACTTATGCCGCGGAATCTTTCTTGGTGACCGAGGCGATCGCGCCTTTGTCGAATTCGATCATCGTGGCTTCAGCGACTTTCACCACCACGGTGTGCTCGCGGACATTGTGAACGATGCCGTGGATGCCGGCGGTGGTGATCACCTTGTCGCCGGTTTGCAGGGCGGCGATGCGGGCCGCCTGTTCCTTGCGCTGACGTTGTTGTGGGCGGATGAGCAGGAAGTAGAACATCACGATCATGAGACCCA
>JBEEOX010000182.1:0-3714 GCA_041191425.1 Verrucomicrobiota bacterium
ACGCGCGGTCCTCGGATGGCAAAGCAAAGCGGTCGGTGATGACTTGTTTGAGAACAATGTCTTCGGTGGGATCAATGGAACGGTACATGGGGTTTGATTGGTGAAATTCGTGTTTTGGAAATGCGTCGTGAAAAGGCGCGGTAGAAATGGACGATGAACATCCCCGCGCGATGCGGTGGATCAGAGCTCGTCGTCGTCGACCGCAGCGAGTGCCGAGGCTTTTTGATACTCCGTCACACGGCCTTCGAAGAAGTTGGTTTCCTTCTTAATATCCATCATCTCGGCAAGCCAGGGGAATGGATTGGTTGCGCCGGGATTGAGTGGTGAGAGTCCGCACGATGCGAGGCGGCGGTCGGCGATGTAATCGATGTAGGTTTCGAAGTCGGTCGAGTTGAGTCCAAGCGCGGAGACCGGCAGGCAGTCGCGGATGAATTGTTTCTCAAGCGTGATGCCATCCTTCATCGTGTCGCGAAGGTCTTCCTTGAACTCTTCGGTCCAGATGTCGGGATTCTCATTGATGAGATCCATGAGAAGATTGCGGAAGACTTCGATGTGATTCGATTCGTCGCGCAGGGTGTAGCGGAACATCGATCCGATGCCTGGGAATTTGTTTTGGCGATAGAGTGAAAGGATCATGCCAAAGAGACCGTAGAACTGCGTGCCTTCCATCACTTGACCGAAGAGGAAAATATTTTTAGCAAGCGCCTGTTTGTTTTCGGTGATGGTGAGATCGACATCGCGACGCAACGCGCGTGAGTTCGAAACAACGAAGTGGTTCTTTGCCTTGATGGTTGGAATGTCCTCAAACATCGCTTCGCACTCGTGCGGGTTGAGTCCGAGCGAGGAGAGCATGTACACCAACGAGTCGGCGTGAATGTTTTCTTCATGCGCGTGACGCCCGAGTACCAGTTTCAACTCTGGCGCGGTGACCACCTCACGCACCACATGAAGGATGTTGTCGCCAACAATGCCTTCGGCGGCGGAGAAATAACCAATGCCCATTTTGATGATCCAGCGTTCAACATCGCTGATCTCGTTGGAGCGCCATTGTTCGACATCCTTTTGCATGGTCACATCCTCTGGCTCCCAGTGGTTGTTCTTCATGGTTTTGTAGAGGTCGTAAGCCCACTGATATTTCAGCGGCAGGATGTTGAAAAACATCGTGTCGCGTCCGTTGATCACGCTCTTGGCAGCAAAGGCCTGCTCGGCCTTTTCACGGTCGAGTTGAAAGGTGCGATTTCCGAGGTTGATGGTGGTGGTGACGGAGTTGGCGGACATGATTTTTTGAGCTATTTTGGTGGGGGTGGGGGAAATTGCGGGGAGAGTGGAATTAAATCGAATAATTTGAGGCGTGAAGCGTCTGAAAGCTCATTCAAATTTTGCGCATGGGTCAATCCAATTTTGCTCATGTGGTATCCACAAATTATTCACAATACCATATGTTGTGGTTTAGGATATGTATGTACTGAGTAAAACATGCTTATTCCAAAGCGCTTGGAGTGCGTTGGGCAGGCGGGTCGTTCTAGCCCTTGGGGCTGAAAAAAATTCATCAGGCGGCCAAAATTTCAAGTGATTGGGAAATTTGAAAAAATTCTTAAACATTTCCGAAATTTCCCGCCGACGTAGGCATTTTTTCCGCGAAATGCAGGGAATCGCTGGGATAAAAATTTTAAGCGCCGCATTCATGGCTCGCAATTGCGGCTTGGCGTAAGCCCCAGCAGCCATAAAATCGGCGCGTGAGCGAACGATTGAAAATTGATTTGGCGACGCTGCCGGAAGAGGGGAAAAGCTACGAAGGCGAGCTTGATGCGGAGATTTTTGACCTGCCCGATGGCGATGCGAAGGCCATTGGACCCTTGAAATACAGCCTTTGGGCGCAACGCTTTGGCTCCGAGCTCCTGCTTACGGGTGGCCTTGAGGCGCCCTTCGAATTCACCTGCGTGCGGACCCTGCACCCCTTTGTTCAGACCATTCGGCTCGAAAATGCGGCCATTTCGATCGAAATCAGCCAAGCTGGCGAAATCGATGCCAGCGATGCCCTGCGCGAGGAGGTCCTGATCCATTTCCCGATCGACCCGCGCTGCGACGAGGCTGATGTGCCCCAGCACTGTGAAATTGATCCTCGATATTTATCGGTGGACAAACCCGCCGAAGATGCTGTACCCACTCCGCCCCGCGGTGCGGGAGCCGATCGATGGTCGGCTCTCGACCAACTCAAGGACCTCAAGGACCAACCCTAACACGAAGCAAGACCATGGCCGTTCCAAAGCGCCGCCAATCCAAAAGCCGTCAGAAAATGCGCCGTGGCGCCAAGCGCTGGCGTGCACCGATTTTTAAGAATTGCCCCGAGTGCGGCAGCAAAGTGCCATCGCACATTGCATGCCCATCCTGCGGCTACTACCGCGACCGCCAGGTGCTCGATGTCGAGGCTCTCTGAGGTCGTCGACGAGAAAATTTTCCGCTTCGTTCGTCGCGCGATTTTTCCTTCGGGATTTGTGCCACGAATGAATCAAACAAGCGGATGTTTGAACGCACGCCAAACTTCCTGACCAGATGAAAGTCGCATTGGACGCCATGGGCGGGGATCATGCGCCAGCCGTGAACATCGGCGGCGCGATGGACGCGCTCAGGTATTATCCAAAGCTTCAGCACCTATATCTCGTTGGAGATGAGAGTCAGTTGAAGATCGAGTGCGCGAAGCAGGGGCTCGATCTCAGCAGTTCGAGAGTGAGCATTGTCCATGCGGACGAAGCGATCGGCATGTCGGAGCCCGGAGCGAAATCCGTGCGACGCAAAAAACAATCGTCGATCAACATCGCCATGGAAATGGTCCGCGAAGGTCGAGCCGATGCGTTTGTTTCCGCTGGCAACACCGGCGCTGCCGTGGCCTCAGCGACTCTCAAACTTCGCACGCTGCCTGGCGTCGATCGCGCGGGTATCGCTACTGCGATTCCCAATGAGCACGGCCTTTGCCACATTCTTGATGCTGGCGCGAACCCTGAAGCGAAACCCGAGCACCTCGTTGCTTATGCGGTGATGGGAACAGCTTATGCGCGCAATGTGCTTGGCGTGAAAAATCCAAAAGTCGGACTCATGTCGAACGGCGAGGAGGATGAAAAGGGGACGACCTTCACGAAAGAAACTTTCAAGCTTCTCAAAGAAACGCCGGGCATTGAATTCATTGGCAATGTCGAAGGCCGTGACCTTTTCGAAACCGAACTTGATGTTGTCCTATGCGATGGATTCGTCGGCAATGTGATGCTCAAGACGGTTGAGGCCACGGCAAAGGCGGTTTCAAAGTGGCTCAAAGCCGAGATCAAGGGCAACCCGCTGCGACTATGTGGCGCGATGCTCGCCAAGGGTGCCTTCAAGGCGCTCAAGGAAAAGGGCAGCTACGAAACTTATGGCGGCAGCCCGCTACTTGGTGTGAATGGCGTTGTGATCATTGCACACGGTTCGTCATCCGCGCTTGCGATTCGCAATGCGGTGCGCGTTGCGATGGAAACCGTCGCGGTGCAGGTCAACAGCCGCATCGAAGAGGCCATGGCAAACCTTGCGACGAAAGAAGTCGCGGTCGATTGATCAGTGAAAAATTCGCGCTTGTGAGGGCGCGCGCCCGGTTCCAATCTCGCGCCGCATGAGTGAGCCGAATTCCGAAGCCGATGTGTGCATTGCGGGCACTGGCAGTTATGTGCCCGAGCGGGTCCTCACCAA
>JBEEOX010000183.1:0-3712 GCA_041191425.1 Verrucomicrobiota bacterium
CGGTATCGCTTTGCAGACCACCAGCATGTTTAGCCGCTGCGTGGCGCTTGGCCTCACCTGCGTCATCGTGGTGCCCGCCATGGTCAACATCGGCGTGACGACCGCTCTGCTGCCGAACGACGGCCTGCCATTGCCATTCGTCAGCTACGGCGGAACCAGCCTTGTTTTCAGTTTGGCCGCCGTCGGCATGCTGGTCGGCATTCATCGCCGCGCACAAATCGGCGTGACAAAGGAATTCCCGCTCAACCGCCAAACGCGCCTCGCGGTGAGGTTGTGATTTTGGACAGCGCTAGCGGTACAACCAATGCTGGCGATGGATCATCACCAAATTGGGAGTTGAGCTCAGCTTTGACGGATTCGGGTATCGCGCCCTCGTGTTGCCACGAGGGCTGAGATCCTTTCCCAATTACTGGCATGCCTCGCAGGTTCCGCCATTGAGCATGGCTTCGAGCGAGCAGGCGTTTTTCTCTTCGGCGGTGTATTCGCGCTTGGCGCCTGCGGCGATGCCGCGGACTTCCTTTTTGACGTCGATAGTTGCCTTCTCGATGTTGGATGCTTGCAGCGTGCGAAGGTAATAGGTCGTCTTGAGGCCCTTGTCCCATGCTCGGCGGTACATGTGCGAAAGCGTTTTGAGATCTGGTGTGGCAAGGAAGAGGTTCACCGATTGCGCTTGGTCGATCCATTTCTGGCGACGCGACGCGGCATCGACGATGAACTCATGACCAATGCCAAAGACCGTCTTGTGCTTGTGCTTGAGCGACTCCGGGATGTCGTCGATGGCATCGAGTTCGCCGTCGAAGTACTTGAGTTGGTCGAGCATTTCCTGGTTCCACAAACCGGCCTTCTTGAGGTCCTTGACGAGCTCGGAGTTGAGCACGATGAAATCGCCCGAGAGGTTGGATTTCACATAAAGGTTTTTGTAGTTCGGTTCGATGCAGGGCGTGGTGCCCATGATGTTCGAAATGGTTGCGGTCGGCGCGATGGCCAGCACATTCGAGTTGCGCATGCCTTGGGTAGCAATTTTCGAACGGACGACCGACCAGTCCATTTTGCCACCGCGCGGCACATCGATGTTGCGGCCGCGTTCGTCTTCGAGGAGGTCGAGCGTGTCTTGCGGTAAGAGTCCGCGATCCCACTTCGAGCCCTTGTATGACGAGTAAGTGCCAAGTTCCTTCGCGAGATCGGACGAAGCGCTGTATGCGTAATACGCGATTGCTTCCATGACCTCGTCGTTGAATTCCACGGCTGCTTCCGAGGCAAAGGCGAGTCCGCGCTTGTAGAGGGCATTTTGCAGACCCATCACGCCGAGGCCGATCGGGCGGTGGCGGGAGTTTGCGGTCTTGGCGGCTTCGGTCGGGTAGAAATTGATGTCGATGACATTGTCCAGCGCGCGGATCGCAACGGTGATGGTTTCCTTGAGCATCTCGTGATCAAGCGCGCCATCGCGGGTGATGTGTGTATCGAGCACGACCGAACCGAGGTTGCAAACGGCGGTTTCGTCGGCCGAGGTGTTGAGCGTGATCTCGGTGCAGAGGTTCGACGAGTGAATGACTCCGCAGTGATCTTGCGGCGAGCGGACATTGCAGGGGTCTTTGAAAGTGATCCATGGATGACCCGTTTCGAAAACCATCTTGAGCATGCCTTTCCAAAGCTCGAGAGCAGGCATTTGGCGCGACCAAATTTTCCCTTCGGCGGCGAGTGCTTCGTATTCGCAGTAGCGTTGTTCGAAAGCCTTGCCGTAGAGATCGTGGAGATCGGGCACCTCGTTTGAGCGGAACAGCGTCCAGGTGCCGCGATCGGCCATGCGCTTCATAAACAGGTCGGGGATCCAGTTGGCCGTGTTCATGTCGTGGCAACGGCGGCGCTCGTCGCCCGTGTTTTTGCGCAACTCGAGGAAGTCCTCGATGTCGTTGTGCCAAGTCTCGAGATAGGCGCAGCCTGAACCACGGCGTTTGCCGCCTTGGTTCACCGCGACAAGTTGGTCGTTGTGAAGCTTGAGGAAAGGGATGATGCCTTGCGACTCGCCATTGGTGCCTTGAATGTAACCGCCCGTGCCGCGCACGGAGGTCCACGATCCACCGAGTCCGCCAGCCCATTTTGAGAGGAAGGCATTTTCGGCAACGCCGCGGATCATGATCGACTCGATCGAGTCGTCGACTTTGTAAAGGTAGCACGAGGAAAGCTGCGAGTGCAGCGTGCCAGAGTTGAAAAGCGTCGGGGTGGACGAGCAGAATCGACGACCCTTGTAGAGATTGTAGAGGCGGATGACCCACTCGTCGCGGTTGTTTTCTTCGCGCTTGAAGAGTCCCATTGCTACGCGCATCCAGAAAAATTGTGGTGTTTCAAGTCGGCGTGGCTTGCTTCCAGTTTTGTCGACGATGAGGTAGCGATCATACAATGTTTGAATGCCGAGGTAGTCGAAGTCGAGGTCGGCGGTTGGATCAAGCGCCTCGGCGAGCTTGTCGAGGTTGTAGCAATCAAGCAGCTCAGGATTGATTCGCTTGATGGAGACTCCGTGCTTGAGGTAGGCCTTGAACGCAGTTTTGTGAGCCTGCTTGAGCTTGTCGATGCCGTCGCGCGAGATCGACCAGTTGAGCACTTCCTCATAGATGTAGGAGAGCAGGATGCGTCCGGCGAATTTCGCGAAGTCGGCATCTTTTTCGATGAGCGACTTGGCATTGAGGATGATGGTGGCCTTGAGATCCTTTTCGGAAATTTCCGATCCGATCGAGCGGCGAAGTTCGCGTTCGATTTCGATTTCTGAAAGGCAGAGATCGAGTCCGATCGAGGCGAAGGAAATGCGCTTCTTGAGTTCCATGCCGTCCCAGAACGACGAGACGCCTTGCTCGTCGGAAACGGTGACCATGAACTCTTGGTTCGGATCTTCGGCGTTGGCTTCTTGCTCTTCGCGAAGGCGCGAGCGCTGGGCGCGGTAGAGAATGTAGTGCTCGGCCGCTTTGAAATGGCCTTGGCGCATCAATTCCTCCTGCACCATGTCCTGCACATCTTCGATGTGGACGAACGACTGATCACCGCGGCGAACCTGTTCGGTGACGGCGCGTGCGATGTCGATTGATGGCTCGGGGTTTTCCTTGATCGTGAGGAAGGCCTTGCGAACCGCGATTTCAATCTTTGTCTCCGACCATGGCACAACATTGCCGTTGCGACGGATGAGGCGCACGGGCAGCGTGCTGATGCCCGCGTTGAGATCGACTGAGCCGTGTTTTTCGAGCGAGCGGCGGAACGCGAGCGACTTCGCAACATCGTAGGCTTCGTTTTCGAGCAAGGCCTTTTCGATGAGCAGGTAGAGATCGGATTCGGAGAGACGAAGGCGGCCACCTTCGTCGAGCGATTTGGTCAGCGAGTTGGCAACCGCATGTGCGACATCAGAAACAAACTGGCGGTTCACATCCGAGAAGATCGACTTCTCGTCCTCGCTGCGTGCGATCAACAGATCAGCCAACGAGTCACCGATCGCATCGGCCACATCCTCGAGTGAAAAATGCGACTCGGCATTGCCGCGGGTCACAATGATGTCGGAAATCGGCGCGCGCTTTTCTTTCGGAAGCACATCGCGCCACAAGAACGCGCGGTCCTCGGATGGCAAAGCAAAGCGGTCGGTGATGACTTGTTTGAGAACAATGTCTTCGGTGGGATCAATGGAACGGTACATGGGGTTTGATTGGTGAAATTCGTGTTTTGGAAATGCGTC
>JBEEOX010000184.1:0-3699 GCA_041191425.1 Verrucomicrobiota bacterium
ACGACTTGATCCACCGCCGCTAAGCACCAAAATCCCCAGCGCATGTCCGCCGCTTTTCAACACACGCTCGCCGGCCCGGCCACCCTCGAGGGAACCTCACTCCACACCGGACAAAAGGTCACGCTCACTCTCAAGCCCGCCCCCGAAGGCCACGGCTTCAAGTTTCGCCGCATTGACCTGCCTGATCAGCCCTTCATCAATGCCGATGTCGATAAGGTGCAAACGGTCGAGCGCGCAACCACCCTCGCCGAAGGATCGGTGAAAGTCCACACGGTCGAACATGTGATCTCCGCTCTCACCGGTATGGGCGTCGACAACGCGCTCATCGAGATGGACGCGAACGAGCCGCCAATCGGTGATGGATCGTCGAAGCCCTTCGTCGAAATGATCCGCAAGGCGGGCATCGTCGCTCAACCTTCGCCACGACGCGTGTGGGAAATCCGCGAAACCATCCATCAGGAAACTGCCGATGGCACGCTGATCACGATCGTCCCCTGCAAGACCTTCAAAATTTCCGTCACCAATGTCGGACCCGAGGGGCGCTTCACCCAGTACTTCTCCAGCGAGATCACGCCCGAAAAGTACGAGAAGGAAATCGCGCCGGCCCGCACCTTTGTTTATTACGAAGATGTCAAACCGCTCTTGGAAAAGGGCCTCATCAAGGGAGGATCTCTCGAAAGCGCGGTGGTCATCCGCGGCGATGAAATCATGTCGAAAGAGCCGATGCGCTTTACCAACGAGTTCGCGCGTCACAAGGCACTCGACATCGTGGGCGACCTCATGCTATCCGGCATTCGTATTCACGGCCATGTCATCGCGGTCAAACCCGGTCACGGCCCCAACACCAAAATGGCTGCCACCCTCAAGGCCGAATACCTCCGCATGCGCTCGATGGTGCCCGCCGCGGTCAGTATCCCCGATGGCGAAAGCGTGCTCGACATTCACGAGGTCCTCAAAATTCTCCCCCACCGCTACCCCTTCCTCATGGTCGACCGCATCGTCGATTGCCTTGGCGAGAACAAGTGCACCGGTGTGAAAAATGTCACCATGAACGAGCCGTACTTCCCCGGCCACTTCCCTGGTCACCCCATCATGCCCGGCGTGCTCCAACTCGAAGCGATGGCTCAAGTCTCATCGGTGCTCATGCTTCGTAAGCCAGAAAATGTGGGCAAAATCGGTTATTTCATGAGCGCCGACAACGTGAAATGGCGCCGCCCGGTGCTCCCTGGCGATACGCTGCTGATCGAATCTGAGATCATCAAGATTCGCGGCTCGATCGGACAAACCCGCTGTCGCTGCCTCGTGAACAACGAGGTGGTCTCGGAGGCGGAATTGAAGTTCGCCCTGATGGATCGCTGATCACATTTTCGCTCAAAGCTCCGAGCGCGAAATAAGCAGCAAACGCAAACCATTGAGGCACACCAGCACGGTGCTGCCTTCATGTCCAACCACACCAATCGGTAAGGGTAAGTTCCAACCAAGCGCGGCAAACATCAAAACAAGGATGACGCCGCCGGAGAAACACAGGTTCTGCAGCAGAACACGCCGAGCCCGACGCGCGTGATTCAACAACAGCGGAATGTTTTCCAAGCGGTCACCCATCAGCACGATGTCCGCTATTTCCATCGCAACATCGGTCCCAGCCGCACCCATCGCCACACCGATGTCGGCCATCGCCAAGGCGGGCGCGTCGTTCACGCCGTCGCCGACCATCATCACCCGACCTTCCAGACGCAACTGCCGGATGAGCTTGAGCTTATCCTCCGGCAAAAGACCGGCATGCAGCTCATCGACATGAGCCTCGCGCGCAATCGCCTCGGCTACCGATCGTTGATCTCCCGTTAGCATCACCACGCGCCGCACACCAAGTTTGTGCAAACCATCCGTCAATGTCCGCGCCTCGGCCCGAATGGTATCGGCCATGACCATCACCGACTTCGCCATCACACGATCCCCTTCACGCAAGCCCATCCACACGCAGGTCTTGCCCATCTGCTGCAATGGCCTCACATGCTTTTCAAGCTCCTCAAATCCACTCACCTCAAGCTCGCGAAACAAGCGCTCGCTGCCGATCACCACACGCTTGCCATCGACATTTCCCTCAGCGCCCCTTCCAGGCTTCGCTTGAAAATCCGTCACCTCAGGCGATGCAATCCCGCAATCTTGCGCGCCTTTTACAATCGCATGCGCCAATGGGTGCTCGGACTTTGCCTCAAGTGCCGCTGCCAAACGCAGCAACTTGGAAACATCCGCTGCCAAACTCGCGCCCAGTGCATGCACTCCATCAACTGTGACAATTTCAGTCAGCGAGGGTTTCCCTACCGTGAGAGTTCCCGTCTTGTCGACCGCCACAATATCGATCATCGCCGCCCGCTCAAGATGCGATCCGCCCTTGATCAGAATCCCCCGCCTCGCGGCACCACCAATCGCCGATAACACGGTCGCCGGTGTACTGATAACTAAGGCACACGGTGACGCCACCACCATCAGCGTCATCGCTCGATAAAACGCGGTAGAAAAACTTTCACCCATCGCCAAATACGGAATGAGGAAAACCGCCATCGTGAAACCAATGACCCCCATCGCGTAATACTGCTCCGCACGTTCCAGAAATCTCTGCGTGCCAGATTTTTCCGCCTGCGCTTCCGCCACCAGTTTGACCATTCGCGCCAGCGCCGAATCTTCTGGTCGCTTGGTGACGCGCAACTCAATGCCGCCACTTTGATTAAGTGTTCCCGCAAACAGCAAACTGCCAACGATCTTTGAAACCGGCATCGACTCACCAGTCAGAGAGGATTCGTTGACATGCGTAGAGCCCTCGCTCAGCACGCCATCCACCGAGATCTGCTCACCGGGTTTCACCACCACAATTTCATCCACCTCGACCTGCTCAACCGGCACCCGCACCACTGCGCCGCCTCGTTTGACCATCGCCTCGGTCGGTCGCAGCGTCAGCAATGCCTCGATCGCACGCCTTGTCCGGTCCATCGCATGACGCTGCAGCACATTGGAAAAACTGAACAAAAACAACAACAGCGCACCTTCGAAGGGCGCGCCAATCAAGGCAGCACCCAGCGCCGCCAGTACCATCAGCACGTCGACATCGAGCACCCACTCGCGCAATGAAGCAATCGCCGATCTCACTCCTTGCTGACCCGCAAAAACATAGGCCGCCACATACAACCCATGCGACAAAGTTTCACTTCCCCACTTGCCAGAGATCCATGCGGCAATCAGGAACACGAAACCCAAACCACAGGAAATCTCCTCTGTGAGATCACCGGCACGAAGTTTTTTCCAAAACGAGCGCCTCTCCAAAATGCTCGACTGCAAGGGCTGTATGTCCGCACCCGCATGCCTCAGATCATCAATGATCGCCTCCTCGGATTTGACCTGCGTGTCGAATGTGACCGACAGCACCTTGCCGATGAAGGTCGCCGTCGCGCGCCGCACACCGGGAATATGAGTCACACGCTTCTCAAGCTTCTGCGCGACCACCTCGCTCGCATCGCTCTCAATCCGAAAGGTGCTTTTGCGAATCGCCGATGCGAGTTGATCACGATGCTCGTCAATAAGCCGACGCACATCTCCCTCACTCAACAACTTGGAATCATATTCAATGTGAATTCCATTTCCGGCGAGATCCTCATCGACCCTTAAAATCCCACTGTGATCGGTCAGCTGATGATCCGGCATTCC
>JBEEOX010000185.1:0-3644 GCA_041191425.1 Verrucomicrobiota bacterium
TGGGCCATGCCTCGCTCTCGACGACGCAGATTTACACCCATGTCACCAAAGAGCGCCTCAAGCAGGCCTATGACGAAGCCCACCCGCGCGCATGAAACGCCACTTCTTCAAATTCATTGCTAGCTTCGTCGCTTGTCAGTTCTTTGCCTCGTGCTCAATCATGCCAACGCCCATGCAAAACGATCACGCAGTCCGCGAGCATCTGCGCGACAAAAATTCCGTTTCGATTTTGTTCATCGGCAACAGCTTGAGCTTTGGTTTGCCAAAAGAGCTGGAAAAAATTTGCGAGGAAAACGGGGTTAAAATTAACGCCAGCCTGCAGGCTTACAGTGGTTGGACTCTCGCGCGTCATTCGAAACATGCTGAAACACTCGAAGCCGTGCGCAGGCATCCTTGGGATCTTGTGATCATCCAAGAGCAAAGCCGGATTCCCTCACAACCCATCAAAAGGTACACGCAGATGCTTCCGGCGGTGATGCGACTAGCTCGCGAAGCTCGTGTATCGGGAGCGATGCCGATGCTTTATCAGACCTGGGGATACCGCAATGGCGACAAGCATCGCCCTGACGATGATTTTTTTGAAATGAACCAACGCCTGCGGAGAGGTTATCATGTCAGCTCATTCATCGGAGGCTTGCCGGTCGTACGCGTCGGCGACGCGTGGGAAAGCGAAATGACACAGGGTCGCGGTGATGCCTTGTTCATGCGTGACGGACTTCATCCGAGTGACGATGGTGTGCGATTGAACGCGCAGGTTTTTTACGAATCGCTTTTTGCGAATCACGCCGCGCCGAAGAACCGCAAGATGCGCTTGAATGTTTCAAAGCTGATACGCGGCGGCGGGTAGCGCATGGCTGGATCGGGCTTGAAGGGTCGGCGCATGATTGAGCGTCGATGACTGAAGGCATCGAAACTTGCCTTGCCGTGGCTGGCACCCATGCCGCTTTCGCCAAGGCCGCCGAATGGCAGCTGGTGACCGACCAAATGCATGATCGTGTCGTTGATGCATGCGCCGCCCGAGCGGATTTCGTTCAGAAGTCGATCTTGGATGTTCCGGTCGTTCGTGAAGGCGTACATCGCCAGCGGCGTTGCTTGCTGGCGCTCGTTGGCGATGACTTCGTCGAGGCAATCAAAGACACGCAAGGGCAAGATCGGCCCAAAAATTTCCTCAGCCAGCAATGGCGCGTCATCGGCTATTCGTGAGACCACGGTTGGCGCTAGATAGAGATCATCCGCATCGCGTGTTCCGCCGCATTCGAGGTGCGCGTCATCCATCAAGGCGCTTAAGCGGTCGAAATGTCGGCGATTGATGATGCGTCCATAGCTCGCGCTTTGTTGGGGGTCCTTGCCAAAAAATGCGTCGATTGCTTTGACGATCGCAGCCGTGAGTTCGCGTTCGATTTTGTGGTCGACCCACACATGGTTGGGTGCCACGCAGGTTTGCCCAGCATTGAGAAATTTTCCCCAAACGATGCGTCGTGCGGTGATCTCAATGTCCGCATCCGCGCAAACAATGGCAGGACATTTCCCGCCTAGCTCCAGCGTGACCGGCGTGAGCTGCTTCGCTGCGGCTGCCATCACCTCGCGGCCCACTCGTGTGCTGCCGGTGAAAAAAATCTTGTCGAATTTTTCACCGAGTAACGCGGCGGCAACGGATGCGTCGCCTTCGACCACCGCCACAAATTCCGCAGGAAAAATTTTGCCAATCAGTTTCGAAATCGCCGCAGCCGTGTGAGGCGCGAACTCGGATGCCTTCACCACCGCGCAGTTGCCTGCCGCGATCGCGCCGACCAATGGCCCGAGCAGCAACTGCAGCGGATAATTCCATGGCCCGATGATCAGGGCCACGCCCATCGGTTCGGGTCTCACGCACGAACTTGATGGCCAGGCCATCAGTGACTCGCGGACTTTTTGCGGGCGCGTCCATGAGGAAAGGTGTTTGAGCGCGTGGCGAATTTCGCCGGTCACCATGCCAAGTTCCGACGCGAAGGCATCGTGTGGGCTTTTCCTCAAATCCGCGTGCAGCGCATTGAGCAAAATTTGCTCGCTTGACTCGATTGCCTCAAGCAAGGCGCGCAACGATTGGCGGCGGTGATTCACATCGAGCGTTTGGCCCGACCTGAAAAACGCCCGCTGGCGCGCAATGAGTGCGGCGTATTCCATATTCTGTTTGCCGCATCGAGGCGATCGCGTCATGATCCGTCAAGCCATGTTTCGCTTGATGATTGCCGCTCTGCTTGTTTCCGGTCCCGTCGTTGCGGCCGAAGCCGTGCCCGCGGATCCTGCGACGGGTGGCGTGGCGGAATTCAACGCCGCCTACAAGGCATGGAGCGCCGAGGGTTTTGCCAACGCCGCGGATCTTTTTAGCAAAGCCGCGCAACAACAACCGACCTCGGCCATTTGCAAATACTGGCAGGGCATTTCGCATTTCCATCGCATGCTGCAAATCGAGAGTCAGCCCGGCGGAAAAGAAAACCCCAAAGCCAAAGTCGCGATGGAATCTGCGCTCACAGCATTTGAGGAAGCGCTCGAACTCGATGCTGATCACGCCGAATGCCACGCGTTGCTTGCTACGCTCTATGGCATGAAAATTCACAACAACATGCTCAGTGCCGTGCGTTATGGTCCCATGCTGCAGATGCATCAAAAAGAAGCGGTGCGTCATGGCGAAAAAAACCCGCGTGTGAAGTACCTGCTTGGCGTCGGGCTTGTCCACACGGCGAAGGATGATGAGTCGAAGCGCAAGGCACTCAACACGCTGCTGGCCGCCGAAAAGCTTTTTGTCGAAGAGGCCACCCAAGCGGCAGACCCGTTGAGCCCGCGCTGGGGTTCGGGCAGTTGCCGCACTTTCATCGGCGTTGCCTACAAGATGCTCGGTCGCAACGCCGAGGCCATCGACTATTTCAACCGCGCGCTTGCCGAACAACCCTCGGATCATATTGCGCGACAGGAACTCGCCGCCATCACTGCAAAGGTCGAAGACAAACCATGAGCCCAAAAAATGTCATCGTCATCGGCTCCGGCCTCGGAGGAATTTCCGCTGCCATCTCGCTCGCGCAAGAAGGCTACAAGGTCACCATTCATGAGAAAAACCCGCAAATCGGTGGCAAACTGAATGTGCTCAAGGCGCAAGGTTACACTTTTGACCTCGGGCCCTCGATTCTCACATTGCCGCACATTTTTGAGCGGCTCTTTGAACGCTCGGGCAAGAAGATGTCGGATTACATTCCGATCCGAACCTTGCGCCCGCATTGGCGGAATTTCTTTGAGGATGGCAAGGTGGTCGATCTCGATCCCGATCCCAAGGTGATGGCCGCCGAGGCCCGCAAGGTCGGCGAGGATACGGCGAATGTGGAAAAATTTCTCAAGTACTCCGCCGATCTCTACGACTTGGTCAACGAAGGTTACTTCGAGCAAGGTCTCGATACTTCAGCGGCATTTCGCGAATTTTACGGGCTTGGGAAATTTCTCAAATTCGACCTCTTTCGATCGATGCATGGTGGTGTCGCCAAGCATCTCAAGACACGCCACATGCGCGACATCTTCGACTATTTCATCAAGTATGTCGGTTCGTCGGCACTGCACTCGCCGGCATTCATGAACTGCATGGCGACGATCCAGTTCCGCTATGACCTCTGGTATGT
>JBEEOX010000186.1:0-3644 GCA_041191425.1 Verrucomicrobiota bacterium
CCCGCCTGTGTGCCGGGAGTGATGCGAGAGCTCGGCATTCTTTCGTTGGAAATCCAACGCATGCCGAAATCATCCGATACGGAATTCACCGATCCCGCATGGGCTCCGTACCTCAGCGTTGTGAGTCCCTCGACCCATGACATGCCGACACTGCGCGGATGGTGGCGCGAGAACATGCATGTGAGCGGTCAGTTTGCGTGGAAGATGCTCGGCGTTGCATTCCCCCCGACCGAACTTCCGGGCGATCTAGCGGGGCGCATCATTGAACAACACCTCCACTCGCCTGCGATGTGGGCAATTTTCCCGCTGCAGGACTTGCTGGCCATGGACGAGCAACTTCGGAATCCCGATGTCGACATCGAGCGGATCAACGTGCCAGCGATCATGCCCTATTACTGGAGATACCGCATGCATCTGGGACTCCATGACCTCGCAAAGGCGGATGGATTCAATGCGAGGCTACGGGAAATGATCGGCAGTTCGGGGCGCTGATCGGTTAAAAAATTCCTTGAGGATGCCTTGACCATGCGGGCATGGGGTCCATAGGGTTCGCGCGGTTTTCCGCCGAACACTTTTACCCGCTGCCGCCGATGAACATTCACGAATATCAAGCCAAGGAGCTTTTCGACCGTTTTGGAGTCCCCAGCCCGAAGGGTGCCGCGGCATCGACCGCCGAGGAAGTGGGTCAAGCGGCGTCAGCCTTGGGCGGCAAAAACCTCGTGGTCAAAGCGCAGGTGCATGCCGGCGGGCGAGGCAAAGGGGTATTCAAAAATGGATTCAAAGGTGGCGTGCATTTGGTCGACTCCGCCGAAAAGGCTGCGGAGGTTGCGGGCAAGATGCTCGGCGAGGTGCTCGTCACCAAACAGACTGGCGATGAAGGTCGTCTCGTGCGCAAGGTGATGGTCGCCGAGTCGGTGGACATCAGCCGCGAACTATATCTCGCGATTCTCGTCGATCGTCAGACCAGCAAACCGGTGATCATCGTTTCGACCGAAGGTGGCATGGACATCGAAGAAGTGGCCGAGCGCACGCCTGAGAAAATTTTGCGCGAGTACATCAATCCGCTCGGCGGCCTGCAGGCGTATCAGGTTCGTAAGATGTGCAAGAAGCTCGATCTGCAAGGACACGCCAAGCAGTTCAGCCAACTGATCAACGCGCTCTACAAACTCTTCATCTCGCTCGACTGCTCGATGGTCGAGATCAACCCCTTGGTCGTGACCACCGACAACCAAGTCTACGCACTCGATGCGAAATTCAACTTCGACGACAATGCGCTTTATCGTCATCAGGAAATTTCCGCGATGCGCGATCATGACGAAGAAGACCCGCGCGAAGTGGCAGCTGCCGCGCACGAACTCAACTACATCGGTCTCGATGGCAACATCGCCTGCCTTGTGAATGGTGCCGGCCTTGCGATGGCGACCATGGACATCATCAAGCACCATGGTGGTGATCCGGCGAACTTCCTCGATGTCGGCGGTGGCGCTTCGAAGGATCAAGTGACCGCGGCCTTCAAGATCATCCTCGGCGATCCGAATGTGCGCGGAATTTTCATCAACATTTTCGGCGGCATCATGGACTGCAACATCGTCGCCGAAGGGGTAGTTGCCGCCGCCCGCGAGACAGGCCTTTCACTGCCGTTGGTCGTGCGACTCGAGGGCAATAATGTCGAGGCTGGCAAGGCCACGCTTGCCGCTTCGGGGCTCAACATTGTTTCCGCTGACGGCATGGATGACGGCGCCGCCAAGATTGTTGCCGCTGTTGCCTAATCCTTTCCGAAAAAAAACTGAATCATTTTCCACCATGTCCATTCTCATCGACGAAAACACCAAGGTGCTCATCCAAGGCATCACCGGAAGTTTTGGCGCGCGTCACACGCGGCTTTCACTTGATTACGGAACCAAGGTCGTGGGCGGCATCACGCCGGGCAAGGGTGGTCAGAAATTTGAAGACGCCGTGCCAATCTTCGACACCGTTTCCGAAGCGGTGAAGGAAACCGGAGCCACTGCATCGGCTATTTTCGTACCGCCCGCCTTTGCGGGTGATGCGATTCTTGAGGCGGCGGATGCTGGTGTGGATCTGATCGTATGCATCACCGAGGGGATTCCTGTGATGGACATGATGCGGGTCAAGGCGATGCTCACCGGATCCAAGTCGCGCTTGGTCGGGCCGAACTGCCCGGGTCTCGTAACGCCGGGTCGTGGCGAGAAAAGCCATGGCGGCTGCCGCATCGGCATTGCGCCAGGTTACATTCACAAGCGCGGCAATGTCGGTGTCGTTTCCCGCTCTGGTACTCTTACTTACGAAGCCGTGTGGCAATTGACCCAACTCGGCTATGGTCAAAGCACCTGCGTCGGCATCGGTGGTGATCCGATCAATGGCACCTCGCACCTCGATGTGCTTCAAATGTTTAACGAAGATCCTGAGACCGAAGCGATCATCATGATTGGTGAAATTGGCGGCAACGCCGAGGTCGAGGCTGCCCGTTGGGCGAAGGAAAATTGCAAGAAGCCGATTGCCGGTTTCATTGCTGGTGCGACCGCGCCTCCGGGGCGTCGTATGGGACATGCTGGTGCCATCGTCGGCGGCGAGGAGGACACCGCGCAGGCGAAAAAGCGCATTCTTGCCGAGTGCGGCATCGCTGTCGCTGAAACGCCGGGCGTGATGGCGAAGACTCTGCTTGAAGCCTGGGGCAAGTAATCAGCCTAGAGCTGCGTTACCAATTTTTACGCCACCACATGCACGCCGTGCGGATTGATCCGCGAGACGTAGGCTTGGCAATTGATCGGAATCGCGGAGAACACCTTGCTGACTGCATCGCCAACCTTGCGGGCGATTTCCTCGCCCTCGCAAAGCGCAAAGACCGAAGGGCCTGCGCCGGAGATTGAAAACCCGAGAGCTCCGGCAGCAAGCGCAGCGCGTTTGGCTTTGTAGAAATCGGGGATGAGCTTTTGGCGGCGTGGCTCGGCGATCACATCGTGGATCGAGCGCGAGATGAGACCGTAGTCTTCCTGGATGATGCCGCAGAGGAGTCCACCCAGATTACCGATTTGCTGCGTGGCATTTTCGAGCGGAATTTCCTTTGGCAAAATTTCGCGCGCAACTTTGGTGAGAATTTCGATGTCCGGATGCACGACGGCGGCCCAGAGGTTTTTCGGCGGTGCGATTTGCGCGAAGTCGAGTTCCTCGTTCGAGCGGATGAAGACGATGCCGCCGAGCAAGCAGGGCGCGACATTGTCGGCGTGCCATGCGCCGTCGGCGGAGGCTTCACCGGCCATGGCGAAGGGCAGCAGTTGTTTTTTGCTGAGCGGCTCGCCGATGAGTTTGTTGACCGCATAAGCGCCAGCAACTGCCGAAGCCGATGACGATCCGAGGCCAGAGCCAAAAGGCATTTTCTTGTGAATCTCCATCTCGATGCCGCGATCGGTCATGCCGAGGTGCTTGAGCAAATCGAGGGCCGCGACGCCGGCGGTATTTTGCGTCGGGTTTTTTGGCAGCTTGCCGTCATCGCCAGTGATCTTGGTGATTTGCAATCCGGGCTTGTTCGAGTGGCGCACGACGATTTCATCGCCGGGCGAGTCGATGGCGAAGCCAAGCACATCGTAGCCACAGGCGACATTGGCGACGGTGGCGGGAGCAAAAAC
>JBEEOX010000187.1:0-3638 GCA_041191425.1 Verrucomicrobiota bacterium
ATCCTCGCATTGATGCTCCGGCAGGCGGGGCAGAAGGGTTAGTGGACATCTGCGCGGCATGCAAGCGGATATTCGAAATTTTCCTGCAAGGATTTGAGGCCCTTGAAAAACATGAGCCACTTGACGCAATCGCCAACGCGTGCGGATATTTTACCCATGGCATGGCGCATTGATGAAGCGGTCGTCCGCGGCGAAATCGACAACCGCGTCGAGGGGCGAACCATCGGCCGCATTTGGTTGGTGGGCCGCCAAGAACCCATGACCCTCGAGTTGGTGGGGGATTGCTGGCGCGATCTGGCTGGCACTCGTCTTGCATTTCACAATCCTTCGCCGGTGGCGTGCGAGGATGCGGCAGAAATCGAAATCCACCAAAAGGGCATCATCGGCGACATGACTGCCTCAAAGAAGGTCCGCGTGCCGCTCGTCGATGACAGCAAAGTCTGCGACCTTCACAAAACTGGCGGCGAAATTCCCTACGAGTGGAAAAATGTTCTCTATCTCGAGTGGTTTGGCGAAATCAATGGCCGCGTGGTGATCGAAACCACGGAATACAAGCTCGAGGTTTCTTCGCACGCGTGGACGATGGACGAGGATGGCGAGGAAGCGCAAAAGCTCGCCAATCTCAATGCGATGCGCGACTTCATGGCACAGGTCATTCGCCGCCGTGAACCCAGTGGCGAAGAAGACGAATATTCCGACGACATGGATGAGTTTGCTTGGGAGCAACGCCTCAAGGAATCCGACCGCCTCACCGATGCGTATCAAGAGGTGTTAGAGAAATACATGGAGGACAGTGACTGCGAGCGCAAAGAGGCCTTTGTGATGGGCTGGGATGGATTGCTGGAGGAAATGGCTGAGCGTGATGAGGCAAACGCGCGCGATGGTGTGGATGAGTCCGCCATCGATGCGGGTGGGCGAATTGATTTCGACGACATCGGCAGCGCCTCGGATTTCGCGGACGATGGAGATCCGTTTGGAAAATACGAAAGGCACCCGCTGCAAGCGCGAGCCCAGGAATTGGCGCTGAGGGCGATGGATGTGGTCTCCAGCGAATCCAGCCAGGGATCGCCACCGTATCTCTTGATCTCGAATTTGCTGCAAGTCAGCGGCAAGTTGGCTGGTGCGCTCAATGATCGCAGCGGCGGATACGAACCCGAAACAGGCTATGTGCTCGCCATTTTGAAACGTTGCCTCAACTGGCTCAATGAGGCGGTCGGCGCATGCCAGGAGCTCATGACCCATGAGGAGGACGCCGATCAACTTGCGGCATTGGCTCACATTCGCAGCAGCATCTTTGAGATACGCGATGGCATCACCGAGTTGCGCCGCGAACTCAAATGACAGCAAGCCGGCTTGCAGGGGTCGCCTCAAGCGACTAGTCTCCGCCCATGTCCCACGCGACAAAGACCCAGTTTCTGGAGATCAACGAACCCTTTCCCTTGCGGGATGGTGGAGCTTTGCCGCAGGTCCGCATCGCCTATGAAACTTGGGGCGAATTAAATGCCGACAAGTCGAATGCCATTCTCGTTTGTCATGCGCTTTCCGGCTCGCATCACGCTGCTGGCCGCAATTCTTCGATCGAGGGCGTGGGCTCGCTTTGGCAGGAGGAAATGCATGCCGGTTGGTGGGATGACATGATCGGTCCTGGCAAGGCGATCGACACCAAAAAGCATTTTGTCATTTGCGCCAACTATCTTGGCGGATGCTACGGCAGCACCGGCCCAGCGTCGATCAATCCCGAAACCGGCAGCCACTGGGGTTCGTCGTTTCCCGCCCTCACCGCGACCGATCAGGTCAATGCTCTTGCGCTCTTGCTCGATTCCCTCGGCATCGATACCCTCCATGCGATTGTCGGACCATCGGTCGGTGGGCTTGTCGCGCTGACCTTTGCCACGCGCTTGCCTGATCGCGTTCGCAATGTGATCGCCATTGCCTCTGGATTCAAAACCACGGTGCTCAACCGTCTGATTCTTTTCGAGCAAATTCTCGCGATTGAAAATGACCCGCACTTCAATGGTGGTGATTATTACCAAAGCGAAGCTCCGACCTATGGTCTCGCCCTCGCGCGCATGATTTCGCACAAGACCTTTGTTCATCTCAACTCCATTGAGCGCCGCGCGCGCAAGGATGTAATTCAAGCCGATGATGTGCTCGCGTGGTACAAGGTGCGCGATCAATTCCAGAGCTACATGCTCCATCAGGGAAAAAAATTCGTGCAACGATTTGATGCCAATACCTATCTGCGCATCATCGATCTTTGGTCACGCTACGATGCCACGCAGGAAGGCGATGCCGAATCGCCCGCCGCGCTCTTCCAGCGTTCACGCGCTGCAAACCAGCGCTGGCTGGTCTTTTCGATCGACTCGGATTTTTGTTTTTATCCCGAGGAGCAAACCGAATTGGTCAAGCACCTCGAGCGCGCCAAGGTCGATTGCATGCACATCACCGTGCATTCGGAAAAAGGCCACGATTCCTTCCTCCTCGAGCCCAATCTCTACACTCCGCACATCGCGTGGATGCTTGAGAGGGGGCGTTAATTTTCTTCGTCCTCTGAGGGAACGACAAGTTTCGTAGCCTGATCTTTGAGGGGGCCTTCAGGCAGCGTGTTTCGCCATTGCTGAAAGGCCTCGGAGTCTTCGGCGAGGAAACCCATCAAAATTTCCTTCTGCGCCTCATGCGTGAGCAAATTTGGCGCTTGCTCAGCCGCCCATTTGGCGGATGCCGCAGCATCGACGGAGGCCCAATCGATGGCAAATTGATTGCTAGCAAGCTGCCGTTCTTTTTCATCAGGCAGCGACCGAATCCAATCGAGTCCGGCATCAGGCGATTGCCTCGCAAAAATCGTCGAAAGCTCCAAGATTGCATCCGCGCGTTCTGCGGGGGCGGAAACATTTTTTTGCAGCCAGTCGGCGCTCGCGGACAAGTCAATCGTTGCCCAATTCGCCAGAGTGTTCGCAAACTGTGACATGTCGTCATGCTGTCGGCTTGAATTTAGGCTCGCCGTAACGGCCGCTACTGGATCGCTTTTGGCCCAACCCGCATGCGCTGCCCGCCTCCAAACGCTGGCGAGTTCCTTGTCCTGATGATTGTCGGCTTGGGCGACAGCAGTGATCGGATCCACTGACCCCCAGCCGAAAAATGCACTCTCGAGGGCAGCATCTCGCTGCTTTGATTCAGGCAATTCGGAAAGCCATGCCACCGCTTCAGGCCCATTGACTCTAGACCAGGGGGATGAAATCTGAATCAAAGTATTGTGAAGATCGACGCCGGAAAGATTTGCCAACACCCATTCGGCGGCGCCCTTGGCGTCATTTTCAGCGTATTGACCGATGGCGAGTCGCATCACTTCCTTGCGGCGAGCACTCAATTGCTGGCTTTTGATCCAATCGAGCGCCCCACGAGGATCGCGCTTCACCCAAGCCTCCATGTGATCCAAAGCAAGTTTGTAGCGTACTAGCGGGCTTGTCTCACGCTCGAGCATGGCAAGCAAATCGGACGGCCCATCACCGGGGCCTGACCATTTTTTGATGCCAGTCTGGCGCTCATGGGGCGCACCATCAACTAGTGGCCTATAATTATCATCACTAAGGCCTTCGCGATCAAGTTGAGCGCAAAGCCCTAAGAAAAATCCTAGAATC
>JBEEOX010000188.1:0-3597 GCA_041191425.1 Verrucomicrobiota bacterium
AATCTCCGAAGTGTGGGAATCCGGAAAATCCTACCTCAAACCCCAAAACTAACAGACACCAATAACATCATAAGCATCCTTCAGATTGATGCCTTGATCACTTTTACAGAAAAAGATTTACGCAGCCCGATGCCACGCAGGTCCTTGATCGCGGACTAAGCAAATTCAATTTGCAAGGAGTCCATCGGCGACCAATTGCTTTTTAAGATTCTCCAAAGAGATTCGCTCCTCATCACGCCTTTCAGCGACGCAAGCAAGGTCGGAGATATCTTCCATAAGGCCTTCGTAGTCGGCAATTGGTATCACCACAGCCACTTTTTCACCTTTCTCGTCTGTGAGATACTGGGTTGTTATCATGCAATTTCATTAACACATGACCCAATCGGCGTCCATCGATTCTTTCATCCCTTTGCTCGTTTCAATCTACGCGTTCACGGATTGGACGGCAGTCGGGTGGTGCTTGATGATCTACCCACGATCTTTCCCGATATTCGATGAATCTAAATACTTTGTGCCTGCTAATCCCAGTGATGGCCGCGATGGCTTTGAATGGGGCGCGCGCTGCGGAAATTTCGACGAGAATCGCCGACCCGACACCGTGGTCGACGGGTGGCGGAATGCTCGAGCAGATGGTCCCGAGCGAGTTGAAGATCAAGGGTGGGCTCAACCTCGCGCTGCAGGTCGGGACGATTTACGATTCAAACTTTTTTCTCGATGAAACCAACAGTGAAAACGAGACCTCGTTTTATGCCTCGCCATTGATCGAATACATCTCCGACCCGGAGGGCGGTGCGATGTCGTCATTCAAGGCAAGCTATGGCCCTTCATTTCGCGCCTATAACGAGAATTCCGATCTCAACGATGTGGATCATGTGGGCGAAGTGGTTTGGACCTTGCGTGGATCAAGGACCGAACTCACGCTTTTTGGTCGTTACAACGAGCTTTCCGGCACGGATCGACTCAGCGGCGAGTTTGTGAATGGATCACTTTTCAACGGAGGTGTACGGCTCGAGCGACGCATCGCATCGCGCACGATCGGTTTTCTTGGTGCGTCATCAGCGATCTCAGATTATTCCCAAAGCGACTATGAAGGCTCGGAGGTCAACAGCGTGTTTCTTGGCGGACTGTGGGAAGCAACTGAGCGCACGGCTTTAGGCTCTTCATTGCGTTACTCGCGAGTTTCGGGTGACGGAGTCCCCGACATCAATGCTTGGGCATGGCTTCTGGAAGCGCGCCACAGGGTAGGAAGTCGGATCAATCTCTCCGCATCGCTGGGCCCTGAATACGCGCAGGATGGCGATGTGGATCGCTTGGGTGTGACAGGATTTTTCAGAGCGACTTACAATTTCGCCGAACGCTGGTCATGGATCAACTCGATCCGCCACGCCTTGGTGCCAACCTCTTCCAGTAACAACCAGTTGGTCGACGACCTTGTGGTGTCGACCACGCTGCAGCGGTCGCTCGAGAGGGGATCGATCGGTGGCGGACTTGAGTATCGCTATTCGGAATTTGTCAATGTCGGCCCCGATGCCGATCAGCGCAGCGACGAGCAAAATGCCGCTTTCGTGCTCTCGTGGAGTCGGCCGTTTTTCTCCGATCGCGTGACGCTCGACACGAGCGCGCGCTATGCCTTCAACTCAGGCCGCTCGGATTGGGAGCAATTCCTCTTCGCGCTGGCGTTGAAGTCAGCCTTCTAGGGTCACGACCTTTGCCCAGCGGAAATGGATTCGCATCCGGCGTTGATTGCGGCATCATCCGGCGCGTGACCCGGATCCTCATGCCCTGCCTGCTTGCCGCGCGGCCGAAAACTTTGCCCGCGGCGGTAGTTCCGGTGTGGGTCGGGTGCGTGTTGGCATGGAAACTCAGCGGTCATTTCGATCTCACACTCGCCTTGTTCACGCTGGCGGGATCGCTGTGCATCCAGATCGCGACAAATTTTTTCAACGATGCGATCGATGCCCGCAAGGGTGCCGATACCGAGCGCCGACTAGGTCCGCGTCGGGTCACTGCCTCTGGCCTTTTGAAACCGCAAACGGTGATGAGCATCGCGTTTGGTTTTTTGTTTCTCGCGGTGCTGTGCGGTCATCAACTTTACCAAGTGCGCGGCTGGCCGATTTTGGCGATCGGGATTCCATCGTTGTTTCTCGCGTATGGTTACACTGGCGGACCGGTGCCGCTCGCCTATCGCGGACTCGGTGAGCTGTTTGTGATTTTATTTTTCGGTTTTGTCGCGGTGGCGGGCACGGTGTTTATCCAAATTGACGCATGGCCGCGTGAAGCATGGCTGTTGGGATTGCAAATCGGACTACTCTCCGCCGTTTTGATTTCGATCAACAATTTCCGCGACCGTGAAGAAGACGCAAGCACCGGCAAGCGCACGCTTGCGGTGCGCTTTGGGCCAAAATTTGCTGCGGCACTCATCTGGCTTGAAATCAAGATCGCGGCGTTCGCCGGGCTTGCGTGGATCGCGTTTGAAAAACCGATGCTGATGTTTGCCAGTCTGCCAGTTTTGCTGATTGGCGCGCGCATCATCTGGGGCGTGCTGACTTTGCCGCCTGGTCCTGCCTTCAACCGATTGCTGGCGCTTGCGGGTTTGCAACTGATCCTTTTCTCAGCCTTGTTTCATTTTTCCGCTACTCTCTGATCCTGCATCATGACACCCATCGAATCGCCGATTTACATTTTGCGCTACCAGCTCAAGGCGCGGAAGTCGCTCAACGCCGTATCGTCACGCAGGATCTTTGATGGTGTTTTGATTCGCATTGATGATGGCTACGGCTGCATTCATCCGTGGACGGAGCTTGGTGATCCGCCCTTGGAAAAATGCCTTGCCGATCTCGCTGAAGCGCGTCGCTGGCCGATCGTGCGTCGTGCTATTCGGTGTGCCGAATATGACCGAGCGGCTCGGCAGTTTGAGCATTCGTTGTTTGAAGACATGGAAGTTCCGCAAAGCCACGCGACGCTGGCTGTCATGAATCCCGTCGAACTTGAAGCAGCGATCGAAGCGGGATTTTCCACGATCAAACTCAAATGCGGTCGCGACCTGCAATCAGAGATGAAATTTCTCGATGAGATGAGCGCTGCATTTCCATCCCTGCGTTGGCGCTTGGATTTCAACGAATCGCTGACGCCCGATGCCGCAGCGGATTTCATCACGGGGCTTGATGAAAAAACACGTGCGGTCATCGATTTCATCGAAGACCCATGCCCTTACTCTGATTCGTCATGGCATGCCTTGCATCAAAAGACGCGAGTGCCTTTGGCGGTTGATCGCGAAGCCTCGACCCAAAGTTCGTCAGCGCAAGTGATGGTGATCAAGCCCGCGATCGATGAACCATTTCTTCTCGCCGAAGCGGCGATCGCCCATAGCCAGAAGGTTGTGCTCACGAGTTACATGGATCATCCCGTGGGACAAACATTCGCCGCGTGGGAAGCGGCGCGTCTCGGGCTACAATTTCCGGGCTTGCCCGGGCTTTGCGGACTGCAAACGCATCACCTTTTCGAACCCGAGGCCTTCACCGAATATCTCGGCCCATGGTCGCCTGACTTCACGGTGCCTGCGGGATATGGGCTTGGATTTGATGACCTCTTGGACGC
>JBEEOX010000189.1:0-3592 GCA_041191425.1 Verrucomicrobiota bacterium
CGCTTGATCCCCGTCGCTGGAATCCCTAGCCAATGGCCACCAACCATGGGCCAGCAATCAAACAAAATCATCAAACGCCGCCGTCGCGCCGATTATCTCAAGCGCAAGAAGGAGCAGGCGAAACTCGGCGGAATCGTCAAAAAGACCGTCGTCAAAAAAGAAGCTTCCGCCAAAAAGGAGCCAGCCAAGAAAGCCGCCACCAAAAAGGTTGCGACCAAGAAGGCACCAGCGAAGAAGGTTGCCAAGAAGGCAGATCCGAAATCGGGCGAGTGATTCGTGCCGTCGGGTCAATGCGCGACGCACGAAGCTGCGTGTTGACTGCGGCGCATGGTTGACACAGATTTTGCCGTGAGTTCGACATTGAACTACAAAATCGGCAACGAGAAATTGGTGCGCGTCCTCACGCCTGCAGCCAATCATTTGCGCGGCATTCTGGACAGACAGGGCAGACCCGACGGAGCCCTGCGCATCGCGGTCGTTGGGGGCGGATGCTCGGGCTTGCAGTACAAGATGGACCTTGTCGACGGTCCGCGCGATCGTGACATCCTGGTGCCAAGCAATGGCGTCAATGTCGTGATCGATCCCAAAAGCGCGCTCTTTGTGAGTGGCAGCGAACTGGATTTTTCCGATGATCTTCAACAAGGCGGTTTCAAGGTCAGCAACCCAAACGCCGTGGTCACCTGTTCGTGCGGCGAAAGTTTTGCGGCATGATCCGACCTCGTTTGAACCATCGAAAACATCGGTCCGCCATTTCCATGAATTCCCCGATCGCCATCACGCTGCTCTGCGTCCTTTGCCTGAGCGCTCCCGCTCGCGCCGCGGACAAAGTTTCAGTCAGCAAGCAGATCGATCGTCTCATTGCTTCGCTGTCCGATGAGAACTTCAATACGCGCGAGGACGCCGCCCGTGAATTGTGGAAACTTGGAGATCCTGCGCTAACCGCGCTCGAAGCGGCATCGCGCGACACCGACCCGGAAAAATCGATGCGCGCCCGCGACATTGCTCGGCGCATCCAACTTGGCATCACGCCCGAAACCGATCCGATGGTGATCGCACTGACCGATCGCTACGCGCTTGCGAATCCCGATGAGAAGTCATCGATTCTCAAAAAATTGAAAGCCCAGCGCACCTGGCTGCCGATGTTGAAACTTTTCTCGATGGAGTCATCGGCCGAAGTTCTCGAGGAGGTCGAAGGCTCGATGACTGAGGCGGCATTGATGGCGGCGCGTGAAGCGATTGCGGAAGGCGATGTCAAACTGGCGACGGAGTATCTTGAGTGGAGTCCAAAAAATCGATCAGGATACCTGGCTCGCGCGGATTTTTTGCGGAGCCAAGGACTGTTGGATCGCGAGTTGAAAAAATTCGACGCCGACAAAAACGTAGTCAAAGAACGCAGCTCGATGAGCGAAGCCGACAAGCTGGTGATGGATGTCACCGAGAGTTTGTCTCATCCGCGAAAAATCGCCCTTTTGATGGCCAAGGGCGACACGCAGGCTGCGGCGGATCTTGCAAAAAAGATGGGGCATTTGAAAACCGCGGCATTGATGTTAGGCATCAGCGGCGACCCCTTGCCATGGCTCGAACTGATAAAAAATTCGACCGACGGAAGTCGCCTCAGCGCCGAATATGCCACCGCGGCGCATCGGTGGTGGAAAGGGAACTTGGGCGATACCGATCTGGAAGTATTTTTGAAGGCACTCGACTCCAAGCAATCGACTGAACGCGACAATGCGCTGAATGCCATGCACGCACTCGGGCGCACCGACCTTACCGAGTCGACGATGATCAAGGCGCATCCGCTCATCGCGTTTCAATATTTCGATATGATCGAAAGACCGAGCGATGCTCTAAGCGCGCTTGGTCTCAACGACGACGGATCGAACGCGCATGAATGGGTCGCTGGTTTGTTGGCGGAATTGGAGAGTCGAAATATTGAGGATCAGCGCGAACCATCGACCGCGATGGAGCGCTTGACGGCGCTCGCCTACTTCAACGAGAGACGCGGTTTGCACAATCGCAACGACGCTCTTTTTCTCGATAACAGCGCCATCCTGTCGGAAAAAAATCCCGAATTGTTCATTCGACTCATGGGCAACCTCTTTGGCAGCGGGGAGGTATTGAGTCAGGCACCTCGTCTCGCATGGCGCATGGCATCCAAGTGGGCAGGGCAAGATCCCCAACGTTGGGAGCTTTTGGTGACTGCAGTGCTTGGCGAGGAGGATGTAGTGAGCGAATGGTGGGAATGGCTTGGCGAGCTCGATCCCGACTCGAGTCCTGCCGTGCGCTGCGACGCGATGATGGTGATTTTCAAGATGCGCAACGACAGCGATGCCGTGCGGGATAAAATCATCCAACGCGTGTGGCAATCGATCGACGCCGTGCGTGAAGAAGGCCGCACGCGCTTGCTGGCACGCATGTTGACCATGGCCCTCGCTTCGAACGATCTCGCCAACATGCTTAGGGCTCTCGACCTTTTGCCGCAAAAAACCCGCGATGCCGTGCCATGGGAGACTCGCATGGTTTGGCTCTCTGCCGCGAACCGATGGGACGAGGTTGCCTCGATGATTCTCTCGCAGATCGAAAACCCAATCGAGATTGGCCGCGAACCGAACGCGGAAATTCACGCCTTTGCCGCCAGCGCGTTGCGACGGGCTGGGCGAATCGATGAATCAAAAAAACATGAACGACTGGCGGATCAATTGGCCTTGGGTGATCCCGCGACCTGTTTGCGCGTCGCCAATGGCTACGCATTCGGTGAGGACTACCGCACGGCAAGCGAGTGGTGGAAGCGGGCCTTGATTTATGCCGATGCCGAATCTGATCAGGATGACATCTACATCTACCTCAAATCATACGCCGACGACCTGCTCGAACAATCCGATTGGTCCAAGGCGGCTGCTGCGTTTGAAATGCTCAATGCGGTCCTCGTAAAGTCCGAGCCGCGTTGGCAATCGCCTGTTCAATTCACACGCACTCGCATGAATGCCGACATGTGTCGTGCACTGTCCATGGTCGGACCCGATCGCAAGGGCGCAATTGCCTTGCTGGGCCGATGCCATCGAAATGCCATTGGCGACGGAACACTTGCCGATTATTTCTTTCCCGCGTTGCGCAAGGCCGGACTGAAGTCCGAACACGATGAGTGGTTTCGCACATCCTGGAACTACCTTCGCGGCATGATCGAAAAATTTCCCAACGATGATCTGCTGCGCAACAACGCCGCATGGTTTGCATCGCGCGCGGCGCGTGAACTCGAAACCGCCGAGAAGGACATCACCTCGGCGCTGAGCCACAACCCGAATGTAGCCGCCTACCTTGACACCATGGCAGAGATCGAATTTGCCAAAGGAAACCGAGCCAAGGCGGTCAAGTGGTCGATCCGCGCGCTCGAGCATGCTCCGCTTGATGATCAGATCCGCCGTCAGTCGTCGCGCTTCCGCAGCGGACCTTTTCCCGTGAAGTGAGATCCAAGCGGGTTTTTCTTCCGCACGCGGCTTGACATGGAGGCCCGTCTGCGGCGGGATTCCCGCCCCATGGCTAAGCTCTCGATTCGCAATCTCGATGTTTCCGGCAAGGAAGTTCTCATGCGCGT
>JBEEOX010000190.1:0-3580 GCA_041191425.1 Verrucomicrobiota bacterium
TCGATATCATCTCGCCATGGACGATCGGTCGTTATGGTCGAATCAATGAGGCTCAGAATTACGCAGCCAACATTGCCAAGCCCGACCACGAGTGGTGCGTTGCCAACAATAAGGAACACATGCCGGTCGTTTTTCCAGGCTTCTCATGGTCGAACCTCAAGAAGGGCACCGATGAAAATCCCGATGCCTTCATTGATCGCCTCGGTGGCAAATTCCTCTGGTCCCAGTACGATGCCGTGGTGCGCGTTGCCGGTGCCAAGATGGTGTACCAGGCGATGTTCGACGAACTCGACGAGGGCACTCACATTTTCAAATCGACCAACAACCCGCCCGTGGGTGCCAGCCGCTTCCTGACCTATGATGGGCTTCCGACTGATCACTACCTCTGGTTGGTCGGCGAGGCCACGCGTCGGGTGAGAGGAGAGGCGCCGTTCACGCCTGAGCTGCCGAAGCGCACCACTCCAGCACCCAAGTCCGAATGACCGCGCGACTTCTCATTCCGATCTGCTTCGTGCTGTCGGCCATCGGCGGCGCGAGCGCAGCCGAGCGGCCCAACATCGTCATGTTCGTGCTCGACGACCTGAACGACTGGATCAGTCCGCTGGGCTACAAGCAGGCGATCACGCCAAACATGGATCGCCTCGCGGCATCGGGAATGACCTTTACCAACGCCCACACGGCAGGGATTTTTTGCGCGCCGTCACGCAGCGCGTTTTTCACCGGGCGTCATGCCACATCCACGGGATGCTACACGACCCAAGTTTATCATCACGACCGCTCCGAGATCCGCCCGCTGCAACAGGTGCTTCAGGATGGCGGTTATGCAACCTATGGTGCGGGCAAACTTTTTCATCACCCAGCTGGCTATGTTGACCTGCGCGGATGGAATGAATTTTTCGTGCGCGATGCGTCGCAAAAATCCCGTGGTTGGCCACTCGACAGTTGGTCCTTTGACATGGACTTTCTGCCCGACCCGTTTCCCTACGGGGCCTTCAATCGCGAGGGCGAAAAGTTTCCCGACCTCTTCCTCGAGTGGGGTCCGATCAAGGATGAGAACGAAGGAAAAATGGCCGACACGATTCGCACGAACTGGGCCTGCGAGGTGGTGAAGCGCAAGCACGACAAACCGTTCTTTGCGGCAGTCGGCCTCTACACGCCGCACTTCCCTAACTACGCGCCGAAGAAATATTTTGATCTCTACGACCGCGACAAGATCGAGCTTCCACCCATCAACGAGCACGATCTCGAAGACTTACCGAGTAAGATTCGCAAGGAGAAACAAGGCCGCTCTGCCCATCATCGCAAGCTCGAGCGACTTGGTGCGATCAAGGATGCGATTCATGGTTACTTAGCGTGCATTTCCTACGCCGACGCGATGCTCGGCCGTCTGCTCGACGCAATCGAGTCCGGCCCCAACGCCAACAATACCATCGTCGTGCTGTGGAGTGATCACGGCTATCACCACGGCGAAAAATTCGACTGGGGCAAACACACGCTCTGGGAACGCACTTCGAATGTGCCGCTGATCATCGGCGGTTGCGGCATCGCAAAAGGCACCAAGGTCGATGCAACCGTTAGCCTGATCGACATGTTCCCCACCATGACCGAGCTTGCCGGAGCGAAGGATGATCAACCGCGCGATGGAACTTCTCTGGCATCAGTGCTCAAGGATCCCGCCGCAGCACGTGACCGCAATGTCTTGTTGCCGGGCATGAAGCCGAATGAATATGCCATCATCAACCGCGACTGGCGCTACATTCGTTACGCGGACGGCGACGAGGAATTTTACGATCTCAAAAAAGATCCGAACGAATGGGAAAACCTCGCCCTCAAGCCCGAGCATCGTCAACTCATGGACAAGATGCGCGAAAAGGCACCGAAAACCTTCGCCAAAGCCGGGCCTGAGTTCGGTGCGCTGAAGCTTTCCACCCAAGGCGAAACCTTCCATTGGGAGTTAAAGAAAAAGAAGAAATCCAAGCCAAACTGACTCCGCCTGACCTTGGCTTTTCTTTGCGTGCGATTTGAAATCGCCGAGCGGTGTTTCATTTTATCAATCACCACACATCATGAAAATTATCATCGCTTCGCTTGTTGCTCTTTTGACTTGTCTCGGTCTGCGCGCTGAGGAGCGCCCCAACATTGTCCTGATGTTTTTGGACGATGCCTCTTACGCGGATTTTCATCCGTTTGGGAATCCGCCCTATCCCACGCCGAATGTCGAACGCCTCGCCGCTGAGGGCGTGCGCTACACGCGTTTTTATGTGCCTCAAGCCGTTTGCTCGGCCTCCCGCGCCGCGTTGCTCACGGGTCGCTATCCTCATCGCAACCGCATTGTCGGCGCCATACCTCCCGGCAGGCGCGGGCTCGACCCCAAGCACCCGATCATCGCCGAGACACTCAAGAAGCATGGCTATGCCACGGCTCACTATGGCAAATGGCATCTTGGCGATGTGCCCGAGACGCGACCGATGGCGCGGGGCTTCGATGAGTACGCAGGTTTGCTCGTTTCCAATGACATGTGGCGTCACAATCCCGTGTGGAAAAAAGGTCATGGTGATTTACCTCTGCCGTACTGGGAAAATGGCGCGATCAAGATTGCGGATGTCAGCCCCAACGATCAGAAAAACCTCACCGCTTGGGCCACCGAAGGTGCGACCCGATTCATTCGCGCAAAGGCCGGTAAGCAGCCATTCTTTCTCTATGTCGCTCACTCGATGCCTCATGTCCCGCTCTACTGCCGCGACGAATTCAAAGGAAAATCCGGTGCCGGACTTTACGGCGATGTGATCACGGAAATCGATTGGTCGGTGGGCGAAATCATGAACGCGCTTCGCGAGACCGGTGTGGAGAAAGACACGATCTTTCTACTCACATCAGACAACGGACCGTGGGAAGAATATGGAAATCATGCTGGCAAAACGCCATTTCGCGAGCACAAGGCCACCAGTTTCGATGGCGGCGTCCGCTCCGCGCTCACGGTGAAATTCCCGCGTGAACTCAAACCCGGCACGGTGAGCGATCGCGTTTTTGCGTCGATCGACCTCTACCCAAGTCTCGCGGCACTCGCCAAGGTGCAGCTCGCGGACAAGGCCACCGACGGCAAAAACATCTGGCCGCTCATGCGCGGCGATGAAGGCGCCCAAAACCCGCATCAACATTATTTCATCTCTACGGACCGCAGCCTCGAAGCGGTCGTGAGTTCCGATGGAAAATGGAAACTCCAGCTGCCGCATGAGTATCGCGATGTCGTTCGCCCCGGCAACGATGGCGAGCGCGGTCAAACCAAACAATCCACGATTGAAGAATCGCTCTTCAACATGATCGACGATCCACTCGAGCAGCACAATCTTGCCGATAAGCATCCTGATGTCACCAAGGAGCTGCGAGAAGCTGCGGCGAATTATCTGAAGCAGTTTTCATCGGCTAAAAAGTGAATGAATTCAACTGATCGAATGAAACGGATTTCTTTTGCATCGATTTTTCTTATCGCGCTCTTCGTTTGTTCGTCGCACGCAAATACCTCCGCGCCGCGTCCGAATTTTTTGATTATTCTCACCGATGATCACGGCTATGGCGATGT
>JBEEOX010000191.1:0-3514 GCA_041191425.1 Verrucomicrobiota bacterium
AGCTTGTGTAGGATCGGTAGCGCGAAAGAAAGACCCGCACATGCATCTTGTAGGCCTTCGTTTCGAGCCAATCAAAAAACCCTTTCACGCCATACCAAGATCCCGAACTCCAAAGTTCCTCCAGTTCCTCAGGAGTTAGATCCGCTTTTCTACGGTCTCCATAGTAGATCCATTCCTGTTCATCCTCGGAGAGATCCTCCCATGGCGTGTTCACGTCGATGCCGTTTTCCTTGCAGCAGCGCAATAGATCGCGCTGACACTCCCCGCCGCGTTCGCCTTGGAAGGGCTTGATCGCGCCCTTGCGGATCGAAAGCGAGGGATCGGGCACGGACTTTTGCGGATCGATGCCGATGACGCGTCCGAAGCCGCGGCAGGTTGGGCATGCACCAACGGGGTTGTTGAAAGAAAACAGCGAGGGCGTGGGTGGTCGCAGTGTGAAGCCAGTGGTTGGGTTGGTCCAATCGGCGCTGAAGCTGCGGGCGAGTATGGTTTTTCCGCCATCGTCGATCGCGCTCAGTGAAGCCTTGCCTTTGCCCAAAGTGAAGGCCGCTTCCATCGCCTCAAGCAGTCGACTGCGATTGGTGCGGGCGAGTTTGATGCGATCCTGTAGAACCTCGACCACAGCGGGTAGTCGCGAATGTTTGGGTGGTTCGTCGGTGCGAAGGATCGTGCCATCGAGCACGACGCGCAGATAGCCTTGTTGATTGAGAAAGGCGAAAAATTCCGTGGGTTGCGCGCCTGTCGGTGCGGGCACCGGGAATGTGACCAAAATGGTTTTGTCAGCGAGATTTTGCATCGCCCATGTGGTTGCGCTGGCAGCGGTATCGGGCGCGATGATTTCGCCCGTTTGTGGATCGTGTGCCGTGGCGGCGCGGGTGAAGAGCAACTTGAGGTAGTCGTTGATCTCAGTGAGCGTGCCGACCGTTGAGCGTGTCGATCGCGTGTGATTTTTTTGTTCAATCGCGATGGCAGGAGGAATGCCCTCGATCGCATCGACATCGGGCTTGTCCATGCGGTCGAAAAACTGCCGTACATAAGTAGAGAAGGTTTCGACATAACGACGCTGGCCCTCGGCGTAGAGCGTGTGAAAGGCGAGGGATGATTTTCCCGAGCCGGACGGACCAGTGATCACTGTGAGTTTGCCCAGCGGGATCTCGAGGTCGAGATTGCGCAAATTGTGTTGGCGACATCCGCGCAATCGAATTGCGGTCGCTGAAGTTTTCTTGGGGCTGGGCACGCCGCGAGTCTAGGCGGGATCGAGCTTACTGCCAGCGGAAGCTGGCCTCAGAGGCAGGAATTTGATGCAAGCTAGCCTTTGAAATTTCTCGAATTTTCATCGAGTGATTCGTGTCGTTGGCCTGATAGCGGGTATTTAAAAACCAGGTTTGCCCGGCACTTTGCTGCCATCGGGCTTGATCACGCTTCGCTCGATAAAAAGCGCTTCGCCAAGATAGCGTTTGTACGCGAGGTAGCCGAGGGCGATGGCCAGGATCAGCATGATGAGACCGTAGGTCATCGAGATCCCGGAGGTTTTTTTCTTTACGGGTGCAGCATGGTTGCGACGAGGGCTTGGCCGCGTCGGCATTGAGTGCACATTTGCCGAGGGCGCGGTGGGGCCGCGGCGCGTGGCGGGTCCAGTGGCGGCGGGGCGTTGGATTTGCGAAATGTCGGCAACGATCTGATGTGCATTCAGATAGCGCATTTCTGGGACTTCGGCGGTGGCGCGTTTGATGATGGCATCGAAGCGCAGGTCGCAGCCGGCAATTTGTGAGGCGAGTCTTTGATCTGCAGCGGGCAGTTTGCCAGTGAGGAGTTCATGCAGCAGCACGCCGATGGAAAAAATGTCGGCTCGATGATTTACCGATTGCGGGGCATTGATGACTTCGGGCGCGGTGTAGCCGGGTGTACCGTAAATTTGCGCGCCTTCCTGGTGGCCGGTACCGACCGGGTGGGCTAGGCCGAAGTCGCCAATTTTTGGATTGTTCTGATGATCCAGAAGAACATTTGACGGCTTGATATCGCGGTGGATGATGCCGTTCTCATGCGCATGAGCGAGGCCTTGGCAGATGGCGGTGATCAAGCGGATCACTTCGTTTGGTTCAACCGCGCGGCCGTAAGTGGAGTGGAAAAGTGACTGCCCAGGCACGAATTCCATGACAATGAAAAGCATGCCATTCACCTCGCCGAAGTCGTAGACGCCGATGAGGTTCGGGTGATTGAGTCGCGCCATGCTTTTGGCTTCGGCTTCAAAGCCCGCGCAGAAGACTGGGTCCTGACTGAACTCGCGGGGGAGAATCTTGATGGCAACCGTGCGATCGAGTGATTTCTGCACGGCGCGATAGACGGCGCCCATGCCGCCGGTCGCGATCAGGCATTCGATTTGGTACGCGGGAAAAAACGGCGCCAGTTGATCGATTTCCGGTGCTTGGAAAATAATTTGGGAGGATTCGCTCATGTCTTGGCAGCCGACTTTACAGGGTCATGTTTGACACAAACGCACACTAAATTTCCCGCGCGGCCTTGTTCAAGGTCAATAATGCCGCGCAGCTCAATGATTTTCGGTTGGCGCTTTTGTTGATGCCGTCGCAGTTTGTGGGGCGTTCCGAGCGAAGCATGAATGAGACCAATGACCCAACTATTCTGGCCATTACGGTGGCATTTGTCTTGGCGGCGTTGATGTTTCCCATCGCCGCAATCATTGGCTTGCTGAGGCGCTCAGCGCAGGGCGAGTCGATGGATGCGCTCGACGGCCCGCGCGCATTGCCGCCGCCTCTGCCATTCGGGAAAGTGTTGGTAGGCCTGTATCAGCCTCGGGATCTGTGGCCGGTGGTTTTGATTTTTTCCGCCTTCTCGCTGCTGGTGATTTCTTCTTTGTCGGTACATGCGCCGCAGGATCGTGAACTGGCGGTGCCGGATCTGGTGATGAACATCGGATTTCAAATGGCGATTGCGGGCATGGTCTTGGCGTACATGACACGTCGAGAGTCTGCGGTCGATTGGCTGGGCCTGCGTTGGTCGGCGTGGCCAAGGGTGCTCTACATGGCGCCTGCGTCAGTGATGGGCATGTGGCTGGTCTTTGCAGTGCTGCAGGCCTGCGGTTACATGCAGTGGATGGAGTCGCTTGGTGCCGAAACCGTGCAGGATTCGGTGAAGTTGCTGCAAACGACTGAAGACCCATCAGTGCTATGGCTCATGGCTTTGGCCGCGGTGATTGTGGCGCCGCTGTGCGAGGAATTGCTCTTTCGTGGCTACCTTTATCCAGTTGCAAAAAAATTCACAGGACCCTGGTTAGCGGCTTGTTCCAGCGCGCTGTTTTTTGCTGCCGCTCACGGCAACCTGAGCGCGTTGCTGCCACTATTTCTTTTCGGACTTTTGCTGGTGTGGATGTATGAAAGAACAGGCTCACTGTGGGCGCCGATCGCGGTGCATTTCTGTTTCAACTTCGCCACCGTGACCGTTCAAATGCTCGCCCGACACTTTAACATTCCACTTGATGGCCCATGAAACGGCTTCG
>JBEEOX010000192.1:0-3488 GCA_041191425.1 Verrucomicrobiota bacterium
GAGAGTTTGCCGAGCATCGCATCGGGTTTGTCGAAGCCGTCGCGCAATTTTTTTGCCGCGAGTTCGTAGTATTTTCCCGCTTGGGAAATGCCCATTTCGAAGATCTTTTGGTAGTGCGAGGTCGCGGTGTCGTAGACGCCCATTTGTTCGTGAACGAGGCCGAGTTCGTAGCGGATGCTTGGGCTTTCGGGGGATTGCATGGCGGCTTCCTCGAGCTTGACGATCGCCTTGCCCATGTCGCCCGCGACGCGTGCCTCGCCGGCCTCGCGATAAAGTTTTTCCGCCCTCGGGTCGGCGATCTCGGGTGCGCTCACTGGCGTGGGATCGGGTCGTCGCGGAGGTTCGGGTGGTGGCTGCCATGAAGGCGGTGGGGTGGGGGGCTGAACCACTGCCGCCGGTGGCGCGACGGGCGTTGCTTCGGGCACTCGCACGACCACGGGCCTTGCCACGGTTTTTTCGACGATTTTGACTTTTTGTGATTCCTCGAATCGTGTTGCCAAGGCCATGCCGGCGACGAGCAGCTGGGCGATGGCCATCAGAGCGAGCCCGCAGAGTGCGATGGTGAATGCCGGAACCTTCCCGCTGGAGGATGGTTGCGACGATGCGTGCGGCATGCGCGGACGATGGCGATCGTCGCCGCGCGTGTCAATGCGGTGGCAGGTCGTGCAGGTCGCTTGGCGTGCCCTCAGGGCGGCGTTGCCGAAGCGAAATTTCTGGCTTATAGCTCTCCCGACGATGAATTCGCCCGCGCCCTTGAGCTACTGCCCAGACCTGCTTCGCTATCAGCGCCGTTTGACCCGTGAGGTGATGGTCGGAAATGTCGGCATCGGTGGCTCGAATCCGATCCGCGTGCAGTCGATGATCACCTCCGACACGCGCGACACGCCCGCCTGCGTCGCCGAGGTGCTCGCGCTTGCCGAAGCTGGCTGCGAAATTGTGCGGATTACGGCACAAACGAGAATTTACGCTGCCAATCTCGAGAACATTGCCCGCGAAGTGCGTGCTGCCGGATGCCAAGTGCCGCTGGTGGCCGATATCCATTTCAAGCCCGATGCCGCGCTGGAGGCCGCCAAGTGGGTGGAGAAAATTCGCGTGAACCCCGGCAATTACGCCGACAAGAAAAAGTTCGAAATCCGCGAGTACACCGATGCGCAATACGAGGAAGAACTCGAGCGCATCCGCGCGGAATTTTCGCCGCTGGTGAAGTTTTGCAAGGAGCATGGAAGGGCAATGCGCATCGGCACCAATCACGGATCGCTGTCGGATCGCATCATGAACCGCTATGGTGACACGCCGCTTGGCATGGTGGAAAGCGCGTTGGAATTTGCCCGCATTGCTCGCGATCACAATTACCACGACATGGTGTTTTCGATGAAGGCCTCGAACCCGAAAGTGATGATCGAGGCCTACCGCCTGCTCGTCGCAAGGCTTCATGTCGAAGGCCCCGACTGGAACTATCCGATCCACCTTGGCGTGACCGAGGCAGGCGATGGCGAGGATGGCCGCATCAAGAGCGCCATTGGCATTGGTTCACTGCTCGCCGACGGCATTGGCGACACCGTGCGAGTCTCGCTCACTGAAGACGCAGTGCATGAAATTCCCGTCGCAAGAGCGCTGGTGGAGCCGTTCAATAAGGCTAATGAGAGCACTAAGGATAAATCTATTCAACAATTCACTCCCTCCTACAATCCCTTCAACTACGAGAGACGTCGTAGTTCGGCTTTGAAAGTCATGGGCCATGAGCTTGGCGCGGGTCACACGGTTCGCGTGTTCACCACGCAGGAAAAGTGGAACGCCTTGGCGCACAAGATTTTATCGATGGGTGACTACAAGCCCGAGATCATTGTCGAAAAATCCGATGTGGTGGAGATTGATCCAACCGATGAGGCTGCGGTGACTGCCGTAAACGCGAGGCATGAGCCATGCTTGGTGACGGTTGCCGACAGCACTGCGATGGAGGTGATTCCGGCATTTCGTTTGCTTGCATCAAAAGTCGATGCGCGTCATCCGGTGCTGCTCAAGGATGTGCTGCATGTGCCGTCGGAAAACATCGATTTTCTTCACGCGCTCTTGCCCGCTGCGCGCAACATTGGATCGCTGCTTTGCGATGGCATCGGCGATGCCGTGCTGATTCGCGGCGAGACTGCACCGGGTCAATCCATGCGCCTTGCCTACAACATCCTGCAGGCGGCTGGGGCCCGCATTTTCAAAACCGATTATGTCGCCTGCCCGAGCTGCGGACGCACGCTCTTCAACCTTCAATCAACCACCCAAAAAATACGTGCGGCCACGGGTCATCTCAAGGGCGTTCGCATCGCGGTGATGGGCTGCATCGTCAATGGCCCTGGCGAAATGGCCGACGCCAATTTCGGCTATGTCGGCGGCGCACCGGGTAAGATCAACCTCTATGTCGGCAAGACGCCGGTGAAGTTCAACATCCCGGAAAACGAAGCGGTTGAGCGTCTCATCGACTTGATCCGCGAGCATGGAAAATGGATCGACGCGCCCGCGCTAGCCAACACCGATGCCTAAAGCGATGGGAGATTCCGACACACTCACATTGACGCGTCAGAGCACTGAGCTCGATGTGCCATGGAATGTGATTGTGCACGATGATCCGGTGAATCTCATGGGCTATGTGACCATGGTGTTGATGAAAATTTTTGGCTACGACGAGAAGCGGGCTTCGAAGCTCATGCTCGAGGTTCATCGCGCGGGACGATCGGTGGTGTGGTCGGGTCAGCGCGAGCGCGCCGAGATGCACACGCAACAACTTCAGGCGCATCAGTTGAAAGCGTCGATCGAGAAATCGGCATGAAAATTTCTCCAACCATCATGGGTGGTCTCCGTGTCGACATGGAGGAGGCGGCCGATTGGCAATTGCTGGAGATGATCATGCTCGACGCGAGGTCCTGCGAGCGTGGGCTTGCCAAAAGGCTTGCCGATGCCATTGACGATCAGGAAACAGCCGCCGATTGGAGCGAGTGGGTGGTGCCGGAGCTCGAGCAGGGGTTCAATGCCGAGTTGGCATTTGTAAAAAAGGTCATCGAAACCGCGCGTCGTGAGGCTGGCGGTGAAGTCGGGCCGATTTGGATCAACCCAGACGACGCCCATCGCTGGTACGGCACTCTCAATCAGGCTCGTTTGGCCCTTGAGACCCTTTACCATTTTGGCCCGAGTGATGCCGTCGATCTCGAATCGCTTCCCATCGAAAAACGAGGGGCTTTCATGCGCTCTCAATTCTACTGCGCCCTGCAAAGTGCCCTCCTTGACCATGTGATGCGTTGAGCGCGGCTTGTGGCAGAAAATTTTCGTCGCTCCGCTGTTTTTGAGCATTGCCGTATTATCAGGAAATGTTTAGGAACCGGGGAAGAAAACCCCGAATCGCGCGGATCGGGATTTTCTCTGTTTTTTACGCATTTTTCCTGTGTCCAAGTCCCTCAAAGTCCTGATCGCCTGCGGTGGCACGGGTGGCCATTTGTTTCCCG
>JBEEOX010000193.1:0-3462 GCA_041191425.1 Verrucomicrobiota bacterium
CGAGGAAACTGTCTTGGGGCGCGCTGGCATTGGGATCATGCAAGCACAGCCGGCCCGCTGCGGCACGCAAAATTCCAAGGGCATGGCAGCCGTTTCGGATGATCAAACGATGAGAAGGGGTTGCGCGGCCGACGGAAAATGCTACATAGCCGCCGGATCATGCCAAACTACGATTACGAATGCCAGAAATGCGGCGACCGCTTTGAGGTGTTTCAAAGCATGAACGACGCCAAGTTGACCGAATGTCGCGCCGAAGGATGCGGCGGTGAATTGAAGCGTTTGCTCGGTACGGGTGGTGGAATCTTGTTCAAGGGATCGGGCTTTTATCAGACCGACTATCGATCTTCGTCGTATCAGGCCGGTGCCAAGGCCGATGGTGGTGGCGCCGCAAAAAGTGATGCGGGAGGATCTTCCGCGTCAGCGCCGAAGTCCGGCGATTGAGTGGCAATGCCAACCGCCTGTTGCGGGGATTGCTGATACGAAACTTCGCGGTGCTGCGTATTTTCGCCTGCGAGTTTTTTCGCAGCTGCGCTTGCTGTGAAAAGCGTAACTTTGCGCGCATTCGCGCGGATTGATGCTCAGTGAGAAGTCGTGCCGCAAGGCAGTGGTGGTGCCAATGGTTGGACTTGGGGTGTGAAGCGATGTTGGGCGGCATTCCATGACGCCGACACTTTGCGAATCCGAGTGGGTCGTTGAATCACGGCCTCATGGGATGCGGTTGAAACAACAATCGTGATTCCATGAAAAAAAGAAAAACAACATGCATCGCGCTCCTCGCCATTCCCATGCTTCTCGCGTCGACGATGGAGCGGGCGTCGGCGGCGACGTATTATCTGAGTCAAACCTTCGGCGCCAGTTCCGTGGCCCCGGCAGCCGGCACGCCGTGGCTTACCCTCACCACAACAACTTTGAGCGGTGTGGATGCGGGAAAAGTGCGGTTCGAATTTGAAGCCACTGGCCTGACAGGTGTCGAATATGTCGATGAGTGGTATTTGAATTTTGATCCGACACTTGATCCAAGCAAACTGAGTTTTGGATCGGCGGTCAAAACCGGTGCCTTCAGTTTGCCCACGATCAATTTAGGCACCGACTCCTACAAGGCCGGTCCAGATGGCAGGTTTGACATCAAGCTCGCATTTTCGACATCCAACTCGGGCGGTGGGGTCAATCGATTCACCAGTGGCGACAAACTTTGCTACACGGTGAGTTACTCGCTGGGGTCGATCACGGCCGAGTCATTTGATTTTTTCAGCAACTCCGATGGCTTCTATGGTCCGTATCACACGGCGGCTCATGTGCAGGCGACGGGGCTCGATGCCAAGGGCAGTGCGTGGATCAACTCGGTGCCGGAACCCGGGCCACCTTTGCAGGCCTTGGTTCTTGGAACCGCGCTGCTGACGCTTTACCGTCGGCGTTCCTGATAGAGATTTGATGCATCATGCCCCATGCGGCGGTGATTTTTTCGCTGCCGTGTGGGGATTTACCTCTGCCCAATCCCGCGCTTAATGCGATGATATGGCATTGGGCTTACCGACGATGGCTTGAATTGCGGGATGGGTGAAGCGGCGCTCAGCGGTGATCGCGTAAAATTTTGATTCGATCTGGCGTGTGCGACCAATGCTGATCAAGCCATAATGTTTGCAGGCTTGATTCTCGACGATGCTGGGAATGGCGATGAAGCCGAGACCGTTTGAGGCGATGACTTTCGCCATGGCCGCGTCTTCGAATTCGCCGACGACATGGGGTGTGATGCCCGCATGGCGAAACCATTTTTCCAGATCGCGGCGAAGTGTGCAGTTTTCGGTAGGCAGCAGGGCGGGGGCTTCGTGAAGGTTTCGTGGGAAACGCCCCTTGAGTTGTGCGGCGAGCTCTGGTGTTGCGCAGAAAGTCACACGCGATGAACCGAGCGAGTGGTTGAAGAGTCGGCCATTCACGCAAGGCGACGCAGGTTCGTCCGAGAGGACCACATCGATGCGGTGAGTGCCGAGTTGTGCGACGAGTTCGGCGAGCTTGCCCTCGTGGCAGGTGAGGCGCACGGGCGGGTCGTGCTGGAGCAGGGGCTGGAGGATTTTGTGACTCACGAGTTTGGGAAATGAATCGACAATCCCGAGGTTGAGACGAAGCACGCGGGCGACCGGGGTTTGCTTGGTGGCGCGCAGGATTTCACTGCCGAGGTTGAAGATCTCATCGGCATACCCATAGACCATCTGGCCGAATTCGGTCATCGCAAGATTGCGCCCGCTGTGACGGAAGAGGTCCTCGCCCAAGGCCTGCTCGAGAAGTCGGATCTGCGTGCTCATGGAGGGTTGCGAGACTTTCAAAATCTCGGAGGCGCGGCGCAGGCTGCCCTCCCTTGCCACGGCCCAGAAATAGCGCAAGTGGTGGTAGTTAAGAAATTCAGCTTCGTTTTTAATTTCCATTTATTGAAAGCATAAATAATATTTTTAGTATTATTCAAATAATTTTTCTCTCATTACAGTTCGGGCCATTCCGGTTGGCAACGGCCCGACATTCATTATCACCACGCAACCCAAACCATCATGACTGACAACACCTGGCTCTGGATCGGATTCAATGTTTTTGTGCTCGCCATGCTTGCGCTCGACCTCGGTGTCTTTCACCGCAAAGCGCATGTCGTTTCGATCCGCGAGTCGGTCATCTGGACCCTGGTGTGGATCGCGCTGGCAATGGTCTTCAATCTCGGCGTGGCGCACTACATGGGCAATACCAAGGCCTTGGAATTCTTCACTGGCTACGTCATTGAGAAGTCACTGAGTGTCGACAACATCTTCGTCATTGCCCTGCTTTTCAGCTATTTCGCCGTCCCGGCCGAGCATCAGCATCGGGTTCTGTTTTGGGGGATTCTGGGCGCGCTGATCATGCGCGCCGCGATGATCATGCTCGGAGCCAAACTCATCGCCGAGTTCACTTGGATCATTTATGTGTTCGGCGCATTCCTGATTCTGACCGGCATCAAGATGATCGTGAAGCGCGAGGAGGAAATTCATCCCGAGAAAAATCCGGTGGTGAAACTGTTCCGCCGTTTTGTGCCGGTGACGAATGATTTTCGCGGCGGCAAATTCTTTGTGCGCGAGAATGGAGTGCGCATGGCGACGCCATTGTTTGTGGTGCTTCTGCTTGTTGAGTTCACCGACTTGATTTTTGCGGTCGATTCGATTCCGGCGATTTTCGCGGTATCCACGGACCCCTTCATCGTCTACACCTCCAATGTTTTTGCCATTCTTGGGCTGCGTTCCTTGTATTTCGCGCTGGCGGGCATTCTCGACAAGTTCCATTACCTCAAGATCGGACTCGGAGTGGTGCTGTCCTTTGTAGGTGTGAAAATGCTGCTTTCGCACACCCCTTGGAAGATTGAAACGGGGGTGTCTCTGGGCGTGATTGTGGGCGTGCTGGTGACTTCGGTCTTGGCTTCCTTGGCCTGGCCGAAGAAGATCGACTCGT
>JBEEOX010000194.1:0-3439 GCA_041191425.1 Verrucomicrobiota bacterium
GAGACACGCTCGTGCAAAGCCGCGGCATCACAAAGCGATGGCGCGGCATCGAGTTTGAAATCCTCCACGCGGGCCGTCCAATAACTGCCGCGCCGCGCATCGCCAATCGCGAGCGCCGCTTTGCCCGAGGCAACGGATGGCACAGCCAACAAAGATGGTACCGCAACAGCCGAGCAACCCATCGCAATCGCCACACCCTGAGCCGCTGCGATTCCCACGCGCGTGCCACTGTAACTTCCCGGGCCACTTCCAACGAGCACCAAATCCACTTTGCGGTCATCGCCAAGCAGCTCGTCCAAGGGCCCGAACAAAAGTGCGTTGTGATTTCGATCGCTGGAAAATCCGCGCTCATTCACACGCCCACCAGCATCCACCCGCGCCAGCGTCGCGTGCGGCGTCGAGGTCTCAAATATCAGCGCGCGCACCTCACTCACGCCACTGTGATAAACCGCCGCCCGATCATTCGCCAGCACGCAATTCAAGGCCCGCGCGCGTCATGCAATCCAGCACGCGCTTTTGCATCGTCAAGCCCCCACGCATTTCCAATGCTCCACCCGTGCACCCCACACGGGCCATCGCCATCCGCCTCACGCGACTCAGCGACACCAGCCTCATCGTGCACTGGTTCACGGAATTGCACGGACTCATCAAAACCGTGGCCAAAGGCGCGCGCCGCGCGGGCAGCCCCTTCGCTGGAAGGCTCGATCTTTTTTTTGGCGGCGAAATCGGTTACCAATCGGCGCGCAAAGGCGAGTTGCACGCGCTGCGCGAGGTGGTGATCCACGACTGGCGCGAGGGTTTGAGAAAAAGTTACGGCAGCACACTCTTGGCCGCCTACTGTTGTCAACTCGCCGAGTCCGCCGTCGAACCCGAGCAACCCGAGCCGCAGCTTTACGAACTCCTCGTGCGCGCGCTCAACCACCTCGACACCAAGGAACCAAGCATGCGCGCCTTACTGCACTTCGAACGCGAGCTCGCCACCATTCTAGGCATCATGCACGAAAAGCGCGAGGCCCACAGGTCGCTGCGGGAAGCGCTTGGCTCGCTTCCGTCGACGCGCGAGGAACTGGTCGCACGCCTCGACGGCAACTCATAACTGGTCAACCTGCGCCACCGCCATCGCCGCAATCCCTTCGCGGCGACCAATGAACCCCATCGCCTCGTTGGTCGTTGCCTTTACACCGACCTTCTCAGAAGCGATACCCAGTGCAGCTGCGATGTTTGATTTCATCGCGTCGCGATGCGGCAACACCTTTGGTGCTTCGGCCACCAGCGTCGAATCGACATTCACAATCCGCATGCCAGACTCACCCGCAAGCTCGCAGCACTTTTCCAAAATCTTCAGCGAAGAAATCCCCTCGCAGGCTGGGTCCCCCGGCGGAAAATAATGACCAATATCAGGCAAGCCCATCGCCCCGAGCACGGCATCGGCAATCGCGTGGCAAAGCACGTCGGCATCGGAATGACCCTCCAGTCCATGACTATGCGGAATCGTCACGCCACCCAACACAAGCGGGCGGTTTTCCGCAAATCGATGCACATCGTAGCCAATTCCAACCATGATTAATGTGATTGATGATTAGTGGTTCGTTCGGATCAAAGAATTTCCGCAAGCGGCAACTTGCCATTGCTTGCAACAATCGACCATGCGTCGGCCTGACCTTTGACCGCGCTGAGCTCGACCTTGCCGCCTGCTGTCTCGACGAGCAACTGACCCGCCGCAATGTCCCAGAGTGAAATGCGCGATTCGATGTAAGCATCGAGCCGACCGCTGGCGATGTAGGCCATGCCGAGCGCCGCCGATCCCATCATGCGCATCTTGCGCGCACGCAGCGACGCACGATGAAACCGCTCAATGCCGGTCTGCTTGGCCGCTTCGTCCTTGCCGCAACCGACGAATAGAATCGATTCTTCAAATTTCGCACGCGCGCTCACACGAATCGGTTTGCCGTTGAGCATCGCCGGACCGCCCTTCTCCACGGTCCATGTCTCACCAACCATCGGATCGTGAATGACGCCCACCACAATTTCACCCGCTATCCTCAAGGCGATCGATACGCAGAAATGCGGAATGCCGTAAAAAAAATTCACCGTGCCGTCGATCGGATCGACGATCCATTGACGCTCAGAATTCTGATTCCCAGCAATGCCTTCCTCCCCGTACAACGCATCATTCGGACGCGCACCTAGCAAGATGCCGGTGATGAGCTCTTGCGATTCCTTGTCGAGCGCGAGCTTGATGTCGTGTTGCGATGCTTCATCGACCACCGCATCGCTGCCGAAATGTTGTCGCAGGAGTTTCCCGGCGGCGAGCGCGGCATCAGTGGCAAGGGCGAGATCGGTCATGGGTATGGAAAATCAATGGTTGGAAAATTTCTCAACGTGAAGCGTCAAGATCGCGCGAACGAGTTGATGGGCAAGATCATGCTTGCTGGCAAGCGGAAGCTGCTCATAGCGATCGGGATAAATGAGCGCGACTTCGTTCTGATCCGACTCAAAGCCAATGCCAGGTTTGGAAACATCATTGGCGATGATCAGATCGCATTGCTTGCGAATCAGCTTTTCGCGAGCATTCGCCATCAGGTTTTCCGTCTCGGCAGCAAAGCCCACCAGTGTGCCAGCAAAGCCGTGATGAGCGCGGCATGTGGCGAGGACATCAGGCGTACGCACCAGTTCGAGCGTGATCGCACCGGCGGACTTCTTGATTTTTTTCTTCGCCACCCTCGATGGCGTGTAATCGGCCACTGCCGCTGCAAAAACCCCGACTTGCATGCGCGCGATATGACCGGCCACCGCGTCGTGCATTTCGTGCGCAGTTTCGACGGGTAAGAAGTCAACCCCATCGGGCACATCGAGTGAGGTCGGACCTGAAATCAGCAATACCGTGTGACCCTCGCGCGCAAAAGCCTCAGCGATTTCGTATCCCATCTTGCCCGACGAGCGGTTGCCGATGAAGCGCACCGGATCGATCGGTTCACGGGTGGGACCTGCGGTCACAAGAATATTCACCGCCAAAGTCTGAACGGGTCACCGCGCATCGCAAGCCATCTTCTTGGCGTGACGAGTGCACAAAAAAGGGCGCGACGTGAGAGCCGCACCCTGGATTGTTTCGCAGTGAGGAATGTCACTTCTTCTGCGCGGGAGCCTGCTTCGGCTCAGGCGACTTCACGGGCATCGGCTTGTCGGACTTGATCGTCATGAGTTCCTTGTTTGCCTGCTCGAATTGTTTGGCATCGAATTTCTTGGCGATTTCATCGGCGAGTTTTGAGGCTTCCTTCTCACCGCGCTCAGCCGCCATTTTGGCAATCGCCCATGCCTTGGGTGGATCGGCCTTGATGCCGAGGCCTTCATTCACGATGCGGGCCAGTGCGAGAGTTGCCGGACCATGACCTTGGTTGGCAGCGACGGTGTAAAGCTGACCGGCATTTTCGATGTTCTG
>JBEEOX010000195.1:0-3390 GCA_041191425.1 Verrucomicrobiota bacterium
TTGATCCAGCGCCACGCTTTCGGATGAGCGGTCATCGGTCACCGATGTGAAAACCGACTGAAAATCCCTTCGCTGATGCCACAGCATGGCCTGCCAGGAAACAGCGGCATCTTGTGATTTCAGTCGCAACGAGAAATCCAAGGCCTCCGTTGAGTTCTCAGATAGCTCCGTGCCATTGTTACGATGTTCATCGTAATGCGAAAACTTCGGCTCGAGCGTCACTCCCGGTGCCAAGAGCCATGCCAACTTGATTTCCTCGCCGAAAAAATCCGTTCCAAGCCTGCGGTCGACCTCTCCGCGTTGAGACGCATCAAGCGCGTAATATCCATCGGTGTGAAAACCAAAGGCCGCAAACGAAACCGCGCGCGTGCGCTCCTCGTTGCTCATCGAATGCGAGGTCGATGCACCCATGCTGCCATGACTTCCACCCGCGAGCCTGAAACAGTGCCGCTCATCGAATGGCGACGCGCCATTCAACTGGATCACCCCCGCTGGCGCCTGATTCCCCCACGGCAAGGCCTGAGCCGATGAAACGATCCGCGCCGAGTCGAGGGTCAGCACATCATACCTCGCCCAATTGACCCAGCCGCCGAACGGGTCGTTTTGCGGAATCCCATCCAATAACACCAATGACCTTGAGGCGGCCGTCGCCCCAGTGTGATTTAAGCTCACCCCGGCCGATGTGGGATTGGCAAAGATCACCGACTGACGCCGATATAGCGAAAATCCAGGCTCTTGCGCCAACACTTCATCGATGCTTCGTCGCGATGATTGGATGATTTCCTCACGCGACCATTCGGCGGTCACGCTCGGGTCCATTCGCCGCTCACCGAGCACCACCGATGGCGGCAACCATTCCGCCGCGAGCGCATGACTTGGTGCGCCAAGCAACAACCACCAAGCCGTCAGGCCGAGGCGCTGGCACTCAGCAAACATTGCCGAGCTTTGCGGCCGGGTTCTTTAGATGGGCATCAGAAACTTTATCGCCCTTCGGCAAAAACGGCGCAGACAGAGATTTCAAGAGATCAAATGAACCATGAAAATCCTCGCGTCGATCCGACTCCTGTTTGCCGAAGACCTGCTCCTCGATCAGCAAAAAAACCATGTCGCCGACATCCTGACAGCGCGACACGCCCCACTCCTCCATAATCGTCGAGGCCATCGGCCCAAACTGCTCGAGCGCGCAATCGCGAAAACCTTCCAACAACTCTTGCCCGCTCACATGACGAGCCTGAGACCCATGTGCTCCAGCTACGCGCTGCAGAGTGAAGTCCAAGGCCTCCTTGATGAAAAAGAACGCCTGCGGGTCAAATCGCCTGTCGCGCATCAGAATCCGCTGGACTGATTGTTCGAACTGCATCGCCTGCATGGACCAAACATGGGCCTCGGATAGCCCGCTGTCAAAACTCTTGAGTTATCCACAGCCTAGGGACCTCCCAACCTTCTATTCATAACGGTAGGGCGGCGTGGCCTCACGGCGCCGAATCGATCGCCGCAGGCGCATGCGGTCTGAGCCAGACCGCGCTACCAAACATGCATTCTGATGGATCTTTCTTCGATGAGTCAGCCCCAGATTTCCCCCTTGTCGTTCATCGTTTGACGGACGATCATGACCATCCCATGGCCGCCCCGCAGAACACCATCGCATTGGTCTACGACTACGACCAAACGCTGAGCCCGCGCTATATGCAGGACGATGTGTTGTTTCCGGAATTTGGCATCGATCCGACGCAGTTTTGGAAGCGCTGCAACGCACTGGTCAACGAACAAAAGTGGGACGGCGAGCTGGCTTATATGAAATGCCTGCTCGATTACCTCGGCATGGATCAGGTCACCAACCAGCGGCTCAACGAACTAGGCCGCGGCCTCCAATTTTTCCCCGGTCTGCCTGAGGTCTTTGAGGCCTTGCCAAAAAAATCCCTCGGCGCGGATCACGAAGCAGCGGGCATCAAGGTCGAGCACTACATCATTTCATCTGGTCTCAAAGCACTGCTCGACGGCTCACGCCTTCAACCCTTTGTGCGCGCGATGTTTGGATGTGAATTTGGCGAGGATGCCGAAGGCCGCATCAGTTTTCCAAAACGCGTGATCTCACACACGACCAAAACGCAGTACCTGTTTCGCATCAATAAAGGCATGCTGCGAAACGACCAGGATGTGAATGATCACATGCCTCACGAACTGAGGCCGATTCCATTTGAAAACATGATCTATGTCGGCGACGGACCCACCGATGTTCCGTGTTTCACCGTCATGAATCGCAACGGCGGTCACGGCATTGCCGTTTACAATCCCGAGGATCAAAGCGGTCGCTCATTCCGCAAGTGCTATCAGCTTTCGACCCATGCCAACCGCGTGAAACACATCGCCCCTGCCGACTACCGCGAGGGCTCACACCTCTGGCTGTTGCTTTCGGAAATGATCCGCGAAATCGGTGACCGTATTCTGCGCCGCCGCATCGAAGAGCGCGACAACGCCACGGTCGCCGCACCGGGATTCTAAATTCACCCGAGCTGCATCGCGCTTTGCGATTGTCGCCACGGCTTGAAACGCACAGTCTGTTGGCATGAGCACCCTCATTCGCCGAGCACTTAATCACTGGCAGTCGATGCAGCTCTATCTGCGCACGCTCATCGGCATGGCGATCGGCGCGGTGCTCGGCACCACCATGGGCCCCGATGCCGTGGTCCTTGCCAAGCCGGGTTCAATTCTGATGGGACTCGTGCAAATGCTCGCAGCTCCCGTGGCATTTTTCGCGATCGTTCACGCGCTGGCCGGCGCGAAAATCGAGCAGGGCAAAACTGGCGCGCTCATCCGCCTGCTCGCGACCAACACGCTCGTCGCCATCCTCGTCGGTTTGCTCGTCGCCAATTTCTTGCGACCCGGTGAGCGACGCGGACTCACTGAGTCCGACAAGGCAAAGGTCGAAGCGCAGGCCATATCGATGTCGGGGCAAATCGCAACTGCAGAAGCGAATGCAAAGGAATCAGGCCTCGGTGATAAGGTGATGCAGATCCTCGAAAAACTTCCGCGCAGCGTCATGGGTCCCTTCACCGATGGCGGCAGCGTGATCGGCGTGATCGTTCTCGCGCTGATGCTGGGCCTTGCTCTGCGCAAGGTTTCGCCCGATCCCGACGCGACGGTGCATGTGGTGAAGGTTTTCATGGATGCTTTCATTGCGATGCTGCACTGGATCGTGCAATTGGTGCCAGTCATCGTGCTTGGTGTGGTCGCCGGGGAGGTCGGACTCAACGGCTTTGGTTCGTTTGTAAGCCTGCTTTGGCTGATCGCTGCGGTGCTATTGGCTCTGGCCATTCAGTTTATCTACTACATGTCTCGTATTTGGCTGCAATCATGGGTCAGCCCCGTACACCTAATTCGCGGCTGCCG
>JBEEOX010000196.1:0-3306 GCA_041191425.1 Verrucomicrobiota bacterium
AGCGACCCTTCGACCTCGATCCCGACGGCACGGTCCGCGCAACTTTTCACGACGCGGGCCACATCCTCGGCTCGGTCGGTGTCACCATCGAATGCGAAGGCAAGCGCCTGATGTACACCGGTGATGTGAATTTCGAACACAGCACTTTGCAAAAAGGTGCGCTTTTCCCTGAAAATCCAGTTGATGCGTTGATCGTCGAAACCACGCGTGGCGCGCAGCAACGCGCAGCGGCATACGACAGGCACCACGAGGAAAATGAATTTGCCGAGGCCATACGCCGCGTGATCGACCGCAAAGGTTCGGTGCTCATTCCCGTTTTTGCGATGGGCAAGACTCAGGAGGTCTTGGGCATGTTGCATCGTTTCAAAAGCGAAGGGCTGATCCATCATGAAACGCCAGTCTACATCGGCGGCCTTGGCACGAAGATGACTCACATCTACGACCGATACTGCGATGTATCGCGCCGCCACCTGCAGGGATTTCGTTTTCTCAAGGACATGGACATCGAGGGTGGCAATGGGAAACGCAAGGGGCCGATCCCATTCAACAACGGCTGCATATACGCGCTCTCGAGCGGCATGATGTCGGAGAAAACTGTGTCCAATGTCTTCGCGCGACAAGGGGTGTTGGAAAACAAAAAACACGGATTGTTCTTTGTCGGATACGCCGATCCTGAAACTCCCGGCGGCCGCATCCGTGCGGCTAAAAATGGTGACGAGGTCCTGCTCGATCCTGCCTTTCCGCCAGTCAAGCTGCGCTGTGAAATGCGCACATTCGACTTCAGCGGTCACTCGACTCGCGAAGCGATCATGGACTACATCGCGAAGGTGCGACCGAAAAAAGCCTTTCTCGTCCACGGCGACGACGATGCGGTCGAGTGGTTCCGCGCCGAGATCCATAAAAACCTTCCGCACACTGAGGCGATTGTTCCCCTGCCCGGGGATGAACACCTGATCTGAAAAACAACGCTTAGCGCGCGATGCGGAATCCGCGACAGTCTTTGAATGGCGGGATCTCCGCGATGCGATGCTGACGAATGTTGCCCGCCATCGCCGACTCTTCGATGATTTCACGCAAAAACGCGTCGACCTCTTCGGCCTCACCCATCACCTGAAGTTCGACCGTTCCGTCATCAAGATTTTTCACTTGGCCGCAGACATCGAATCCGCGCGCAAGATCCTTCACGGTGTAGCGGAAACCGACGCCCTGCACCCTGCCTTCAAAAATCACCTGTCTCGCGATCATCGAACCCAACTCACTTGAATTTTTCGGCGAATGCTTTGGTGGCCGAATTGACAAAACGAATCGCTGTGGGTCTTGGACGTGAAATCATCAGATGGCGCTTGTCTTCAGTGATCACGACGCTTCCCACTTTGGCTGATTCACTAGACTGCGCGGTGGCAGCGATCAGCTCGAGCGCAACCGATTGCAACTTGTCGGCAGCCTCTGAAGATTCGAGTTCAATCTCCCAAAGGACCGCCGTCGAAGCCTCGCCATCCGGCACAAGCACATAGCGGTCAACCACCCAGCAAGATGAGAGCTCATGCGCGGCTCCGACATCACCAGCCCGCTCAAGCCAAAGCCGCAAACCAAGTTGTCCGGCCGACTCGCTAAGATACGGCTCCTCGGGAAGTGCCGAAAATTCAATGCGCTTCTCAGAAATGTCGGCATGACCAGGTTGCAAAATTTTCTGCGTGGTGAGCGGTGGCTCGCGCAATGCAGCCAAAAGTTTCTCAGCACCCTGCACGTACAGCGAGTCGGCATAACCCTTGCCCTCGACCACCGGAAATGTGGTCAGCCCTTGGATGAATGGTGGCAAGCTCGCAAATAGTTGCTCAACCCCGACATTGGACTTCATCGACATGAATCCACCTTTCAAGGCATTGACTGCAAGAAACCTCGCCTCAACACCAGCCGCCGCACCTTGGTGCAAAGCCTCCCTTGCACGCGCGGCATCATCGCCAGGATACGCTGCCGGTGGCGGGAAATGCTGGTGCAACAAAACGCGCCCAATCAAACGCAGCATCGCTGCCTGATCCGGTATCGCTTCATTGTCAAAACGATCGGTGACCCATGCCTCTCCCGTGACATCATCAAACCAACCACGAGCGCCAGTCGTACGCACAACTGTCAGCTGCGAGAGCAAATCATCCCCTTCCGCTAGCCAACCGATCCATCGGTAAGCCTCCATGCGATCATCGATGCCCGATGGACCATGCCGACTTTCGATCGCCGCCGCCACACGATCACGCAATTCCTCCGATGCGATACGGTGCACCACGGGGCTTGATATGAACCGCAAGCCAAATTCCTTTTCCACTCGCGCGATAGCCTCGGCAGGTACTGCCACTTCGCCACCGCCTTGCGCCAAAGATCTCAACGAATCGTTCTCGCGCTTCAGCATCGCATTTTCCTCAAGCAGGATTTTCAAACGATCCTCCTGCCCTGCAGGACCTTCACCAAGCGAGCGCCAATGAAGCCCTTGGAAAATTCCGCCCGCACCAATCGCGGCACCCATCAACCACGGCAGCAATGTTTTGGGATCAGCCACAGACAGAAAATTCGGCTCAACGACCCACCGGACGCGCGTTGGGATTGGTCGGGGTTTTGCCCGAGCCTTCTTTGAACGGGTTCACATCCAGCGCCGAGGACTTCACGCCAAATACCTCCTCAAAAGTCTTTCCTGGGAGCAGGTTGTAAACGATCGGCGCGCTGCGATTGCCCTGCGCGTCATACACATAACAAACCCGCTGCACCGGCATTTCGATGCCGGAGTTCGGATCCACGCGCTTGTTTCTCGCATCAAACATCCGCTCCTCAACCAACTGACCGTCGGACTTGCGATACCCGTAGCTGACCTTGAAAAGCAGATTGTTTGCCCCGTCGTAAATTTTGCAACTCACCGGATTGCTGTTCGAGTCCATCCGATAATTGGTCATCATCACCAAGACGCCATTCGCATTGAGTTTTTTCTTGGTGAGCGAGCGGTTGTCAGGCGTGCGTGTAAACAGCGTGCGCGAGCCGTCCTCATGACGCATCACCCGCACATTTGGTCCGTCGACTGCTTCGAGCTCATCGCCGTGCACAGGCACGCAGAGGCAAAGGGCCGAGAGAACCGCCAGCAGCGGATTGGAAATTTTCCAGTTTGCCAGAATGCTCACGCCCGCCAAGCTAATTGCACAAGGCGGACGCTGCAAGCCGCCAGTTTCAAATGATTTGGAGAACCCGCCGCGAAGTCCTCGACCTCAGCCGTCGCGCACAGGTCATGGGCATCCTCAATGTCACGCCGGATTCATTTTCGGACGG
>JBEEOX010000197.1:0-3305 GCA_041191425.1 Verrucomicrobiota bacterium
CGATGATGGACATCTCATTGTCGGTGCTCAGGTAAACTCTGCCGTCAGGACCTGTTAGAACTCCTCCGTGCGTGGGGCCAATTGGCTTTTTTTCCGGCAATGTTCCCCAGTCGGGCACTGTCTTATAGGTCCATTCGCCATTGCCGGTGCGCACAGCTTGCTTCAATTCCTCGCCTGGAGCAGTTCCATGATCAGGGTGCGCCAAAACTAGCAGAGGTGAGAATATCAGGCATGTGGCGAGACGCTTGGTGATCATCGGCTGGGATGTGGTGGGGGAATGAATCAGATGCCCGTGACGATCTCGCATTCGGGCAATTTTTCGCGAAGATCCTCGAGCGTTTTTTCATCCACCTGGGTGCCCCACAGGTAGAGTTTTTTGAGTTTTTGGAGTTCGGATAGTTTGAGAACCCCTTGGCTGGTGACCTTTGTGCCGTAGAGGTTGAGCGATTCGAGCTCTGTCAATTTCGACAAAGTTTCAAGTGCCGCGTCGCCGATGCCTGTCTCGGCAAGTCGCAATGACTTGAGTTGGCTCGCGGTCGCCAGGAGATCCACGCCATCGTCGCTGAGAGCGGAGTATGAGAGATCGAGTGAAACCATTGAAGTTAAAATGGGTGCGAGTTTTGCCAATTCGGCGTCACCAAATTTTTCGCGCAAACCCACCGTGGTGAATATGAGATGCATGGAATCTTTGGACTCAAACTGAAGCGCGGCGGGAAAATTTTTTTGCAACTGGGCGACTTGCGCCTTGAGTGATTCGTCAGCTTTGAAAGTGGTTTCGGTCTTGGGTTTTTCTGTGACTGCCGACGAGGATTTTTTGATGGCTTCCTTGATGGCATCATTCGTTGGGAGATCAGCGATTTTCGCATCCTGCGAGGCCCCGTTGTCGATCCACCACTTGATCAGCACCAACTCATGATCCTCGATGTCCTTTTTGCCTTCGGGCGGCATGTGTTCCTCATCGCTCTCGGGCAGCTCGATGCGGATGACCAGATTGCTGTCAGCGGAATTTCCGGGAACGATGGCTTCACCTTCCTTGCCGCCCGCGATCAGCGACTCGTACAGGTCCATGCGATACTTGCCCTTTTGTTTTTCCGCATTGTGGCAGGCGTAACATTTGCTCTCGAGAATCGGCACGATGAGGCCTGCGTACACGCTTGGGTCGGGCAGCTGATCCGCTGTGACTTTTTTCGCACGCGGTTCCATGCCGAGCCACCCGCGCAAGGGCTCGGGAGCATGATCGGTCAGGTATCCCTTGCCATGGGTGAGCGAGGCGCCGTCGTGACTGGTGATCGTCATGATGCCGACGCTGATCAAAAGCGCTGCGCGATAGAGCCAAGTGCCCGAACCATTTTTTGCATCGACCCACACCTTGATGACATAAGCAGCGATTGATAAGCAGGCAAAGGCTAGGCCGCCATAAAGGTGACGCTCGACGAGTTCGCGGTCGTAATCGGGCGTGCTGTGGTAGAGCACGAATCCAAGGAGCGCGGCGACCACTGCCGAGATCGCAGCAAACCCCATGGCCGTTCGCGACGAAGGGGGATCAGAGCATTTCGAAAAAACATTTAGGGTCTCGCGTACGAACACCCAGACGAGCATTCCGATCGGCAGATGCAGAACGACCGGGTGAAAGCGGCCGATAAACTTTGCGATGTCGGGCAAACCGTCATCGTTCGGTGGTCCGACGACAAAAGGCAGGCTCGCAATTGCCGCCACCAAACTACCGCCGATGATCGTTGCAATGATCGGTGCCAGCACGCTGCGACGGGTTTCAGGAGATCCGTTCATTGGTTAGCAAAACAACACCTGAGTTATGGATCGTCAAGTCCGGTCGCTAACAACCCTGGGGCTGATTTCGTTTCAGACCACCTCGGGTACTTCGAAGCCCTCGCGATAAGTTTTGCGCAGATACTGGTTGGCGACATCGCTGTTGGTGAAGCGCTCGTTGACGCTGTCCCATTTGAGTTTTTGTCCAGTTTCACCAGTCACGCCGCTGACCCAGCGGGCGATGTTGCCGAGATGGCAAACGGTTGCCGAACGATGACCCGTCTCAGCAGGGGCCGCGGTGGCTTCTTTCGTGCGGATGCACTCGAGCCAGTTGCGATCGTGTGGGTTTTTCTTCGCGTACTCAAAGCCCCGATAGATTTGCACCTTGGGATTGGCGAGTGGCTTGCGCGCCAACTCGATCGGGTCTGACTTGGCGTACTCGCGGGTGAGGTTGAGTCGGCCGTTTTCACAAACGAAAATGGCTCCAAACTTGTCGCCGCCTTCAAACTCCACGGTGACCCCGTTGGCGTATTTCATGAAAATTTTTGGCGAGAGGGATCCCATGCGGCGGCCACCGTTGTTTTCGGGTGTGCTGGTGAATGGAACAAATGGCTGACCTTCGACCCAAACTTCTTCGGGTCCCGTGTGATCCATGTCGAGGCCCCACTGAATCATGTCGAGGCCGTGTCCGCCCCAATCGGTCATCGTGCCGCCACCATAGAGTCGCAGTCCGCTCCATGTCGGGACGCTGTCTCTTTCGTTGCTCCAAATGTTGCGATTGTATTCCGGTTTTTGCGAAGGTCCGCACCAGGTGTCCCAGTCCAATCCATCGGGGACTGGCGTGCCGGGAAAACCGTTTTCGAAGGGGCTGCCGTATGAACTCGCGTGCACATGCTTGATCTTGCCGAGAGTGCCGTTGCGAAGATGGGTGATGCCGATGTTGGAGACGATGCTGGAGCGTTGCTGACTGCCGGTCTGCAAGACGACATTGTACTTGTCGACCGCTTTGACCATCTGGCGTCCCTCCCAGATCGTGTGGGAGAAAGGTTTCTGGCAGTAAATGTGTTTGCCTGCTTGCGCGGCGTGAATCGTGAGCAAGGCATGCCAGTGATCGGGGACTGCGATGACCACGGCGTCGATGTCATCGCGCTCAAGGATTTTGCGATAGTCCTGATAGACATCGACTTTCTGTCCCTTGCCGACGCGGTTGTTGTCGTGAAGCCACTTCGCGCTGGCCTCGGCTCTTGGGAGAAAGACATCGGCGATGGCGGAAATCGAGGCTCCTTCAATGCCGCTGAAACTTTGCACATGCTGGGATCCCATGTTGCCCACACCGATCATCCCAATGCGAATGCGGTTGTTGGCACCTTTGGCTTCCTGCGAGAGAATGTTGGGCGCCAGGGCCATGCCTACGAGTCCTGCGGCGCTATGCTGCAAAAAGCGGCGGCGACCCATCGCGTTGAGCATGGATGGGCTTGATGCGGAAATGTCGGCTATGTCGTTCGTTTGCATGTTCTTTGCTTTGGATTTGTAGGTGC
>JBEEOX010000198.1:0-3294 GCA_041191425.1 Verrucomicrobiota bacterium
ACGCCTTGGAGACGGTGAAGACCAAGATGAAATTCATCCTCGTCCGTCACGAGCAAGGTGCCGTACACATGGCCGATGGCTATGCCCGCGCGACTGGTCGCCCCGCCGCAGTGCTCGTGACCTCCGGTCCCGGCGCTGGCAACACCGTCACTGGACTCATGACCGCGATGATGGACTCCGTGCCGATGCTGGTCATTTGCGGTCAGACCGTGACCTGGATGCTCGGCAAAGACGCTTTCCAAGAGGCGGACATTTTCGGCATCACCATTCCGGTGGTGAAGCACAACTACCTCGTGAAGGAAACCAACGCGCTGCCGCGCATCGCTCGCGAGGCTTATCACATTTCGACCACCGGTCGTCCGGGCCCAGTGCTGATTGATGTGCCCAAGGACATTTCGCAAGGTCCTTTCACTGGTGACATGAATGCGCCCTTGCAACTTCCGGGATATCATCCCGAAACGGCGAAGGAAATTTGCGCCAAGTCCGTGAAGCAAGCCGCCGATCTCATCGCCAAGGCCAAGCGCCCCGTGATTCTTGCCGGCCAAGGTTGCATGATCGCACGCGCCGATAAGGAGCTGCGTTATCTGGCCGAGACCCTTAACGCGCCAGTCACCACGACGCTGCTCGGCAAGGGCGTTTTCCCCGAGACTCATCCGCTTTCGCTCGGCATGCTCGGCATGCACGGGACCGCCTATGCCAACAAGGCGATGATCGAATGCGACCTTTTGCTCAATGTTGGCTCGCGCTTCGACGACCGCATCATCGGTCAGCCTGCGAAGTTCTGCAAAGACGCCCAGATTATCCATATCGACATCGATCCCGCCGAAATGGGCAAGATGATCCAACCGAATGTGCAAATCGTTGGCGACGCGAAAGCCGCGTTGGCGGAGATCAATGAAAAGATCGGCCAGCTCGATACTGCCGATTGGTTGAGCAAGCTCGATGGCTACAAAAAGAAATTTCCGCTTACCTATAAAAAGCAAGGTGGCCTGCGCATGCAGCAGGTGATCGATGAGCTCTACGAACTCACCGAAGGCAAGGCGATCGTCACCACCGATGTGGGTCAGCATCAGATGTGGGCCGCGCAGTTTTACAAGAACCATGAGTCTTTCCATTGGCTCTCATCCGGTGGCGCCGGCACGATGGGCTTCGGCTTTCCCGCTGCCATCGGCGCGCAACTCGCGCACCCGGAAAAGACGGTTATTTCGATCTCTGGCGACGGCGGGTTCCAGATGACTCTCTTCGAACTCGCCACCGCGCAGATTCACAAATTGCCAATCAAGATCGTGGTTCTCAACAACCACTACCTCGGCATGGTGCGTCAGTGGCAGGAGCTGTTCTATGAGGACCGCACCTCCGGCGTCGACCTCATCGGCAATCCCGACTTCTGCAAACTCGCTGCCGCTTACGGCATTCCTTCGGTGCATATCAAGCGCCCGGCCGATGTCACTCGCATGCTGGAAAAAGCCCTCGCTTACAACGACGGCCCGATCCTCATTCACGCGGAGTGCGTCAAGACCGACAATGTGTTCCCAATGATCCCCGCCGGCGCGGCTCTCGAAGACATGATCACCGAAGCGCCCAAGCAGAAGATGGCCAAGCCCGTTGGTTCCACATGATGAAATGAAGTCGACATACGCCTGAATCTTCCAACCCGAAACTTACTTTCCCATGCCCAACATCGTCACCACCGACACTCCAGTGCCTGCGCCAGTCATCGCGCGCGGTCCTAGCCACACGCTCTCGATCCTGGTCAACAATCAACCCGGCGTGCTGATGCGCATCTGCCAGGTGTTCTCGCGCCGCGGCTTCAACATCGACTCACTCGTGGTTTCCGAAGGACGCAACGCGAACTTTTCGCGCATGACCATCGGCATCTCCGGCGATCCGCAAGGCCTTAGCCAAATCATCATGCAGGTCGGCAAGCTCATCGATGTGATCCATTGCTTCGAGCACACCTCCGCCGATTCGGTCACCAAGGAAATGGTGCTCATCAAAATTCAATGCTCGCCTGAAGAGCGTTCGATGGCTTTGCAGATCACCGAGCACTTCGCCGGCAAGACCGTCGACCTCACACCGACTTCGATGATTGTCATGATCAATGGCGACAGCCCGAAGGTCGATGCCGCCATCGCGATGTTCTCGCAGTTCAACATCATCGAGACCGTTCGCACCGGTAAGGTCGTGATGGCCCGCGGCGAACAGCCGACTTGAGATCGCGGCATCGCTGATTTTTTCAAAGAAGCCATTGGCCTGATCCGCCAATGGTTTCTTTGTTGGAAGATGATGCAAATGGCTCAATAATCCGTGGACAAAATGCCGTCGGTCGAATCAATTTGCGCGCGCCATGCTCAACGCCATCATCTTCCTCATCCTTGGTCTCGTGCTTCTTGTTTATGCGGCCGATTATCTCGTCAAGGGTGCGTCGCAGATTGCCACGGATCTTGGCATCTCACCGCTCGTGGTTGGTCTCACCGTGGTGGCCTTCGGTACCAGCGCGCCTGAGTTGGCGGTTTCCATCATGTCGGCATTCAAGGGCGAGGCAGATCTCGCATTGGGGAATGTGGTGGGCTCCAACATTTTCAATGTGCTATTTATCCTCGGGCTCTCGGCATTGATCGTGCCGTTGATTGTTCATCAGCAACTTGTGCGCATTGATGTTCCGATCATGATCGGCGCTTCGCTCTTGTTGTACGGACTCTCGCGCGATGGAAAAATTTCGCTGATCGATGGCGCGGTCTTGTTTGTCCTCGCCATTGCGTACACGGCATTTTTGATCAAGCAATCGCGCAAGGAGAAGGATGCTGAAGTGATCACCGAATACGATGCTGAGTACGGCAAACATGGGGAAAAACCCAAGTGGCTGCGCAATATTCTTTTCATCGTGCTCGGTCTTGCGGGTCTTGTTTTGGGTTCGCGTTGGTTGGTTGATGGTGCGGTGTTCATCGCGCGCGACTTTGGTGTTTCGGAACTTGTCATTGGCCTCACCATCATTGCGGCTGGCACATCACTTCCTGAAGTTGCTACTTCCATCATTGCAGCGATCAAAGGCGAACGCGACATCGCAGTCGGCAATGTCGTGGGTTCGAACATATTCAATATCCTCGTTGTGTTAGGGCTTTCATCGATCGTTGCTCCAAGCGGTGTTGCAGTCGACGCTGCCGCGCTGAGCTTCGATATCCCTGTCATGATTGGTGTGGCCATCGCATGCCTTCCCATCTTTTTGCATAACCATGTCATCTCACGCACCAACGGCGCATTTTTCTTCCTCTGCTATGTGGCATATCTGACCTA
>JBEEOX010000199.1:0-3281 GCA_041191425.1 Verrucomicrobiota bacterium
ACGGTGAAAGGCATCGGACAAAAAATCAAAATCACGGTCGCGCGCGAAATTTCTCCTTTCATCAAGGTCAGCATCGGCGCCGCGCCAAACAAGTACCTCGCAAAAATTGCTTCAAAGATGCGCAAGCCCGACGGTCTTTTCATCATCGAAAGCAAGGATCTTCCTCAGGTACTGCATGAACTGAAACTTCGCGATCTCACGGGCATCGCGCGGCGTACCGAAGCACGCCTGCACGCGGCTGGAATTCACAGCGTGGAAGCACTGTGCTGCGCGCCAAAGCACCTCCTGCACGGCGTGTGGGGCGGCGTGCTCGGTGATCGCCTCTGGCACCTGCTACGCGGCGACGAAATCCCCGACCTTGTTTCCGCCCGCAAATCCATCGGCCACTCGCATGTGCTGCCACCCGAGAACCGCCATCCGGACAAGGCATGGCCGATCCTTTGCAAACTGCTTCACAAGGCCTGCGAACGACTGCGCTCGCACGGACTGCTCTGCGGCACACTCACCATGCAAATCGCTTACCTGCGAGGACCCTCATGGGCGCCGGAAGTCCGCATGCCGGAGACCGACTCCACCCTGCGCCTGATGCATCTGCTCGATCGCCTCTGGCGCGAACGGCCCGATCCGTGCCAGAAAATTCTTCATATTGGCGTGATGCTCACACGCCTCATCACGCATCACAACCATACGCCCGAGCTGTTCCAAAGTTTTGTTGCCGAGTCGATGGCATCAACCGAAAACCATCCGGATGAAAAACTTCGTCGCCTCGATGCCACCCTCGATCAACTGCGCGCCCGCTACGGCCGCTCGGTGGTCTACTTCGGCGGCGTTCAGGAAAGCCGCGACACCGCGCCCATGCGAATCTCCTTCACCCACATTCCCGACATCCGCGTGGAAATGTAAATCTCAACCAAGCCTTTTACATTGAAAGCTCACAAGGAACTCTTTGGCTTTTTCATGCGACAACGGTCGCTGCAAAATTTCACCTCATCCCACACCCGCTCCCACTTTTTTCGCCACTTGAAGGGACGCCCGCAGCTGACGCAGATTTTTTCGGGCAAATGCGCTTTCTTCACTACTCGATAATCGGAATTTGCTTTCAGAGGGATCAAGGATATTCGAGCTTTTTAAGGCTGACGGATCACATCCGCCAATCTCCGACATGCAGGACGAATTGTTCACACCACCATCAGCGGACTTTGCAGCAACCCGCAAGGACGCGCTTAGCCAGCTCGATGCCTTCGTTCCTCTCGCTGGACGCTACGCACGCGATCGAAATCATGTGGTTCTTGGCCACACGAATGTGTCGAAACTGTCGCCAGCCATTCGTCATCGCCTGATCCTCGAATCCGAATGCGCGGCCGCAACGCTGCGCCGTTACGCGGCATCGACAGTCGAGAAGTTCACGCAAGAAGTTTATTGGCGGCGCTATTGGAAAAACTGGCTCTCGTTACGCCCTCAAGTGTGGACCGGTTACCTCGATCAACTTGCCGCACTGCAAAACGACTCAAGCCTGGAAGCCACACGCAGCCGAGCCGCACGCTGCGAAGTGGGTGAAAGCAGTGTCGCCATCATGAATCACTTCGCCAAGGAGTTGGTTGCAACAGGCTATCTCCACAATCACGCCCGCATGTGGTTCGCCGGATGGTGGATCCATGTCGAACGACTCCCCTGGCAACTCGGAGCTGACTTTTTCATGCGTCATTTGCTTGATGGAGACCCTGCCTCCAATACCCTATCGTGGCGCTGGGTCGCCGGTCTTCAAACACCGGGAAAAACTTACCTGCCTCGCCGCAGTAATCTGGAAAAATACCTGCCGCCCGAGGTTCTCGAGCTTCATCATCAAGGGCTTGAACAACTCGAAAACCCTCAGGCTTTGATTCCACCAATTGAAACGCGACCAGCCATCACGCGCCCATCACTGCCAACCAATCCACCACTGCGCGAGGGACGGATCGGCATCTGGATCCATGAAGAGGATCTTTTCATCGAACAAAGCCCACTCGCATCAATTCGTCCTCATGCGATCATCGCCACACCTGATGCAATCACATGGAATCAACTTCGATATTCGGATATCAAAACCGATTGGCTGCGAACCGCGATTAATGATGCCGTGAAACGCGCAAGCTCGACCTTTGAGATCGAGGTTGAGCTCGCCGCCGATTTACCTGTTGCCGATTCTCTCGTAGCGTGGGCCAGCAAAAACAAACTCCAACAAATCGCTGCCATGCGGCCGGAGATCGGGCCGCTTAATGATCAACTGAATAAAATCACTAACGCGCTATCAAATGCAGGCGTCGACCTTGTCCTATTCGATCGCCCCGAGGACCTCAGCCTTCGCCCGTTTGCCACCGGAGGCTTCTTCAACTTCTGGGAAAAGATGCAGAAACTCATGGATTTGAGCATAAAAACGCTCCTTGATAATTCTAGCCATCTTAGCTAATTTGTTTCCATGCAAGTCACGATTCATGAAGCCAAAACCCAGCTTTCAAAACTCATCGCCGCAGCAGAACGCGGTGAGGAAGTCGTCATTGCTCGTCGTGACAAGCCTGTGGTGCGTTTGAACGCGATCAGCGAATTCCATGGCAAAACCCGCATCGGTGGTCTAAAGGGTAAAAAATTCAGGATGAGCTCAAAATTTGACGATGCAGCGCTCAACAAGCAAATCGCCAAATCCTTCAACGGCGCATGAGCTCCACTTCGGTCACTGGTTGGCTCCTTGATACCCACGCCCTGCTGTGGATGCTGCATGGTGATCGCCGACTTTCAAAAAAGGCCATTGAAGCCATCGATGGCAGGCTGCCCGTTTTTCACTCATCAGTCTCCTTTTGGGAAATGGCAATCAAACTTTCAAACAGTGGATTTGATTTCGAAGTGGATGATGACTGGAATCAAATCTACCCGAAAGAATTGGAGCGTATCGGAGTAGGCATGATCGCTCCCCACATCGACGACGCGCGCCTTGTCCAAAGCCTACCCAAGCACCACGGTGATCCATTCGATCGAATGCTTGTCTGCCAGGCAACGCGACTGAAATTGGGGATCATTTCGGCCGATCAAGCGCTGGATTTATACGATGTAAAAAGAATCTGGTGATCATGCAGAGAAAAATGCAGCACCAAAAAAAATTGCATCCAAATTTTCCATGACTTCCCCCGCCAAAGTCATTCTTCGACTCGCCATCTTTAGCGCAATCGCCGCTTATGTGGCTGGAGATCTCATTATTTTCAAAGGCCCGCTGCGACGAGCTCTGGATTATTCCTTATTGGGCAAGCCTG
>JBEEOX010000200.1:0-3232 GCA_041191425.1 Verrucomicrobiota bacterium
GCCCATGCCCGCCGCCGTCATCTTGATCTCAAAGGGTTTGAAGTCTGCCATAAGTTCGGTCTGTTGCCGGGCGCACTTTGTGGTCCCACCCGATTTGGGTCACGCGAAAAACCACGATCATGTGCCTCATGAATTTTTGGCATCTGAATCCAAACTCGACACCCGCCGACACGCGGGCAGAATGCCGCGCATGAATTCAACCGATCCATTCGCTCCCCGCGGCTCGAAATCCGATGTCGAGGAAGGCACCGGATTTTCACCAAAGTTCGATGCCGACGGCCTCATTCCGGCACTGGCCATGGATGTCCAAACCCGCGAGCCGCTGATGCTTGCCTACATGAACGCCGAGTCGTTGCGACGCACCCTCGAACTCGGCGAGGCGGTCTACTGGTCACGCTCGCGCCAAGAGTTCTGGCACAAGGGTGCCACCTCGGGTCACACCCAGAAGATCATCGAGATCCGCACCGATTGCGATCAGGACGCGCTCATCCTCATGGTCGATCAAGCCGGCGCCGGTGCCTGCCACACGGGTCGCGAGTCGTGTTTTTACCGAAAAATTCGCGTTTCCAGCAGTTCTGAATCCGCCAAACTCGAATGGATCGAGGAAGGGAAATCCTTCGATCCTGCTGCGGTCTATGGAAAAGCCTGAAATTCGACCATTTTCGCGGTTGCAATTGCCTCGCGGATTCGCTAGCTATCCGCCCCCGCGCACGAAGGCCCACCGCCCCACACGCATTCAAACACGAATTTCCCGCCAAGGAGAACCACATGGACATCATCAGCAAAATCGAGAAGGAACAATTGAAACAGGATGTCGCCGCATTTAACGTCGGCGACACCGTGAAGGTCCACTGCCGTGTCGTCGAAGGCGGCAAGGAGCGTATCCAGATCTTTGAAGGACTCGTGATCGCCCGCAAGGGATCCAGCGTGAATGCCTCATTCACCGTTCGCAAAATTTCTTACGGCGAAGGCGTCGAGCGCGTGTTCCCACTCCACACCCCCCGCATCGCGAAGATCGAAGTACTCAGCAAAGGCAAGGTCCGCCGCGCCAAGCTGCACTACCTCCGCGGCCGAGTCGGCAAGCGCGCCCTGCTCGTCAAGAGCGCGAGCTGATTTGCCAATAGTCACCATTTCCACAAGACCCCGACCCTCAACGGTCGGGGTTTTTTATGTCGAGGTCCTGCCACTCAAAATTCCCGCTTCCAATCGCAGGATCCCCATCCATCTTCTTGCCGTGATTCGACCATTAACGCGTCTGATTTTTCCCCTGCTCATTGGCACCATGCTTCATGCCAGTGAGGAGGCTCCCATCGCCGCCGAGGCCCCAGTGGAAAAATCTGCAGAAAAACCAAGCGTCGAAAAAATCGACGAAAATCGCTACCGCGTTGGCAAAATAGAATTCAACCCCAAGACCCGCGAGATTCGCATCCCCGCCAAAGTGAACATGGCCCAAGGCCTGCTCGAATTTCTCATCGTTCACGAAAACGGAAAAATTCACGAGTCGCTCTTCACTACCGATGCCTCACCCAGCGACATCAATCTCGCCATCACCCTCCTTCGTTACAAGCCCTCGCGCGAGCTTTACGCACTGCCCAACGAAACGGGCGGACTTTCGGGAAATTTCCCCGTTGTCCCCGAGGACATCCGCGCCGCCGCACGTATCCGCATCGATGTCGAGTGGGACAATGATGGCAAGACTGAGCGAGTTGCTGCCAACGAATGGATTCAGCACGCGACCACTCTTGAGGCCATGCCCTCGAGCCATTGGGTCTATGGCGGATCCCAATTCGATAACGGCCGATTTTCTGCAGAAACCACTGGCGACATCGCCGCCATTTTCCTCTCCAACTCAGCGATGATCAATTACCCCGGCAAGGACAATGGCGATGACACGGTCTGGCTCGCATTTGAAAATCGCGTGCCATCCGAAGGAACAAATATCACCCTCATCATCGCTCCTTACCCGAAACCTTAATTCCACGCACCATCATGAAGTCCGCCATGCTCCTGATCGCCGCCACACTGGTGTCGGCGAACGCCCAAAATGCCCGCTACGAGTCCCTGCGCCAGGAGGTGACCCAATCGATCGCCCGCGGCAACGCATGGCTCAAGGCCCAGCAAAACGCCGAAGGTTATTGGAGCGAACCCGCCCTCCCTGCGCTCACTGCCCTCGCGCTCAACGCCGCCGTGCGCGACCCGAACCTCAATAAAAATGCAAAATTTCCCGAGCACATCGAAAAAGGTTTCACCTGGCTGCTCGCCCAACAAAAAGAAGACGGCGGTATCTACAATCGCGGACTCTCGGTGTACAACACCGCAACCTCGGTCACCGCACTCACCGCCGCGAACCGCAGCGACTTCGAACCCGCGATCGTGAGGGCCCGCAAGCACCTCATCGACAACCAGTGGGACATCGGCAAAGAAAAGGAAACCGACAACCCGAATGACGGAGGTGTCGGCTACGGCTCCAACAAGGAACACAGCGACCTTTCCAACACCTACCTCGCGATCGAGGCACTCGCGCTTTCAAAGAAAATCATCGAGGATGGCAAGCACGGCGATCAGCCCGATCTCGATTGGGACGCCGCCGCGACATTCATTTCACGCTGCCAGAATCTCGAGGAAACCAACGATCAGGACTGGGCCTCAAACGACCCAAAAAACAAGGGTGGCTTTGCGTATTCGCCATTCGAGTCGAAGGCTGGCGGCGAGGAAACCGCCGAAGGCCGCACCGCCCTTCGCTCCTATGGCTCGATGTCCTATGCCGGACTCCTCTCGTTCATCTATGCAAAGCTCAGTGCTGAAGATCCACGCGTCATCGCGGTAAAAGAATGGCTCGGCAAAAATTTCACGGTCGACGAAAACCCCGGCATGGGAGCCCAAGGGCTTTATTACTATTACCAAACCATGGCCAAGGCCCTCACCGCCGCGAATGTCGATCAACTCCAGCTCGAGTCCGGCAAGAAGGCCGACTGGCGCAGCGAGCTCGCCAACAAACTTCTCTCAGCCCAGCGCGAGGACGGATCGTGGGTCAATTCCAACGGACGCTGGATGGAATCAAACTCGGTTCTCGTCACCTCCTTCACAGTCCTTGCCTTGGAGCAAATTCTCGACTCGATCCCTTGAGCCGATTCGCCAGTCTGATTCATCCACGCATCGTTGCGAATCCCGCTTGCCCAAAGCCCCAATCACGGGCATGGAGGACAGGTGACACGTGACCTGATCAACGACC
>JBEEOX010000201.1:0-3229 GCA_041191425.1 Verrucomicrobiota bacterium
GGATGCCGCGACCCCAGACGAGGCCGAGTTTTCCAAGGCGGGCCTTCCACGGATCGCCTTGCTGCTGCCACTGCTTGCCCGACTTCTCAAACAAGCGAAGCGTGGTATGCGAGGAGTCCCATGAGTCCGCCTGACCGACGAGGCATTGGGTCGAGTTTGATGGGAGCTCGAAAGCGTAGTCCTGATGCCCCATGGCCAAAGAAACGAGGTAGATCACCGCAATTTGCCAAGGTCTGAAATAGGAATGATTCATGATTCGTTTTTGTTGATTCAGGCAGATTGGATGCAATGCAAGCTCGGGTTTCGAGGGAATTTCACCCGTTGAGAACTTTTTCTTTGTGATGGGTAGGCTGGGCGGCTAGAACGCGCGTGTTGCAACATGGTGGATAAACTGACTTATCGACAATCGGGCGTTGACACGCGGAGGGCGGCGGCGCTGGTGGGCGACATCCGATCGCAAGTGGCTAGGACTCAGCAGGCGCGCAAATTGTGGGGAGCGTTCGGATTGTTCGCGGCCTGCTATGATTTGAGCGACTACAAGGAACCTGTGATGGTCACCGGCTGCGATGGGGTCGGAACCAAGCTTGAATTGCTTTTGGAAAACGATCTTCTCGAAATCGCCGGCAAAGATCTGGTCGCGATGAGTGTGAACGACATTCTCACGACCGGTGGCGATCCGCTTTTGTTTTTGGATTACATCGGCATCGCCGCGTTGAACGAGGAAAAGATCAACCGCCTGATCACCGGGATGTGCGATTATCTCGAAGCCTGCGGATGTATCTTGGCAGGCGGTGAAACAGCGGAAATGCCGGGGATTGTGCCCGAGGATGTGATCGAGTTGTCAGGTTTCTGCATCGGCTGCGCCGAGAAGCCTGATTTGATCGATCCGACCACCGTCGCGGTGGGTGATTGTCTCGTCGGTTACGCGTCCGACAGCATTCATGCCAACGGATGGTCATTGGTGAGACGTGTGCTCAAGGAATTTCCGGGCGAAGTATCGAATGAAGAACTTCACGCATGGCTGCAGCCAACGAGACTCTATCACGACGTCGTCGCGGGCCTGAAGAAGGGCGGAGTCAGACCCAAGGCAATGGCGCACATCACTGGTGGCGGGCTTCCTGAAAACCTCGAGCGCTTGTTCCGTGGCATGGGCGCTGACCTTGAGATCCCAAAATGGAATCTGCCTGGAATTGAAAAACTTTACCGTCATGTCGATGCTGAGGATCGTTTCCACACTTTCAACATGGGCATTGGCTGGGTGGCGATTGTCGCGGAGTCGGATCTCGATGCCGCGCTCGCTGCCGGACCGGGCGGAGTTCTCATCGGCCGCATGGTTCCCGAGGAGGGAGTGCGGGTACGCGTGAAAGGCGAATGATCATCGCAGACACACCATCATGAGCGATTTCCTCAAACACGAATGCGGGATCGCGGCGGTGCGGCTTCGCAAACCGCTGGCCTATTATCACGACCGCTACGGCACAACGCTGTGGGGTCTGAACAAGTTGTTTCTCCTTATGGAGAAGCAACACAACCGCGGTCAGGATGGCACGGGCATCGGTTGCGTGAAGCTCGACATGCCAAAAGGTGAGGCATACTCGTTCCGCCGTCGTGGCATCGAGAAAGACGCGCTGGCCGAAATATTCCGCAAGGAAATCAAGCAGTTCCACAAACTTGCCCGCAAGGGAAAGCTCGATCCCAAAGATCCCGATAGCGTCAAGAAACGCTTTGATTTCGGTGGTGAGATTCTGATCGGACATTTGCGCTATGGCACTTCGGGCGAATTCGATGAAGGTTCGTGTCATCCCTACCTGCGTCGCAGCAACTGGCCGACGCGCACGCTCATGGTCATGGGCAATTTCAACATGACCAATGCGGCGGAGCTGAATCAGGTGTTGATCGACCGTGGTCAGCATCCGATTTTCGGCACCGATACCCAGACCGTTCTGGAAGAAATCGGCTACCATCTCGACGAAGCGCACACGGATCTTTATCGCGAGCTGCGTGACGCGGGAGTGCCCGGTGATGAGATGCCCGATCGGATTTCGGCGGCGCTCGATGTGCCACGATTGGTAGCCGAGGCGGCGGGTGCGTGGGATGGTGGCTATGCGATCTGCGGAGTGATCGGAAATGGCGACATGTTTGTAATGCGCGACCCAGGTGGAATACGTCCCTGCCACATGCTGGTGACCGATGAAGTCATTGCTTTTGCCTCCGAACGGGTGCCCTTGATGACCGTGTTTGAGGCCGAGGCCGATCAAGTTAAAGCGGTGGATCCCGGTTCGATCATCACCATCAAATCCGATGGCAGTTTCAGCGACACGGCGATGATGCCGCCGCAGCGATTCACCCCATGTTCGTTTGAGAAAATTTATTTTTCACGCGGAAATGATCCCTTGATCTACCGCGAGCGCAAGGCGATGGGCGCGGCGCTCGTGCCACAGATCATCGATGCGATCGGCGGTCAGTATGAAAAGACCGTTTTTTCGTTTATCCCCAATACTGCCGAGACCGCTTACTACGGCCTGATGGATGGCTTGCGGCTTCACCGTCGCAAACAGGTCCGCGAGGAAATTCTCAAGGCCGCTTCGGAAGGCACGCTTTCACCCGATGTGGTGGATGAGTTGATTTTGAGAAACTGGCCGCGAGGCGAGAAGATTGCCCATAAGGACATCAAGCTGCGGACTTTCATTTCGCAGGAAAAGGGCCGGGACACCCTAGTTTCGCATGTGTATGACATCACCTATGGCATTGTGAATCCAGGCGACTACCTTGTTGCGCTGGACGACTCCGTGGTGCGTGGCACAACACTGAAGAAATCGATTCTTAAGATTCTCGCTCGCACAAGGCCTGCAAAGATCGTCGTTTGCTCGACTGCGCCGCAGATTCGCTATCCCGATTGCTACGGCATCGACATGTCCGAACTTGGCAAGTTCATTGCCTTCCAAGCGGCGGTTGCCTTGCATCGTCGAGCTGGGCGTCAATCTTTGCTGGACCGCGTGTACCGCGATTGCCTCGAAGAACTAAAGAAACCCGTCGCACAACAGGTCAATCACGTGAAGACCGTTTACGAGGCCTTTAGCGACACACAGATCTCGGACGAAATCAGCCGCATGGTCTACCCCGAGGATATTGATTGGAGCGGGGAGATTCAGGTCATTTTCCAAACGATCAAAAATTTGCACGACTCGATCAAAGGCGACTGCGGCGATTGGTACTTCACTGGCGATTA
>JBEEOX010000202.1:0-3228 GCA_041191425.1 Verrucomicrobiota bacterium
GCAAAGTAGCCGAGCGCCAGAAGGATGCCCGCGTGCTTGGTGTAGGCCTCGGGACGCAGGCTGCGAGCGGCTTCGAGGTGTTTGACTGATTCGCTGGCCTTGTTGCTTTTGACGAGTCCCCATCCGATCCAATAGCTCGCCTCCGCGTGCAGATTGGCACTGAGGTCGCTGACATTTTTCAAAAGCCCCTGATAGCGGTTCATCATCTCCGCGATGTTGTTTTCCTTTCGGCTGAGACGCGCCGATTCGAGCCACGCGAGCGAGATCAATTCCTTCGGAGTCGATGGCTTGCTGATGAGCAAATCATAATCGGCAAGCGCCTTGCGAAAATCGGACAACTCAGTGTGCGCCGATGCGCGTTTGGCGATGGCTGTGGCAACTCGCGAATCGTCGGGGTAGCGTGAGATGAATTCGTCAAACGAGCGCACCGCGCCCGAGTGATCGCCGGCCTCGGCGAGGCACCATGCGCGCTGATAAAGAAATCCGGGGAGGTTTTTGGTGCTGAGCAATGATGAATCGATCTCCGAATAGATTTTGGCCGCTTTGGTGGTGTCCTTTTTTGCAAAGAATGCCTCGGCCTTCATCAGCATCGCGGTGTGGATGCGTGTGTCTTTGGGGTTGGATTTTTTGTAAAGCTGCAGAAACGCATCGACCTGTTCGGGCACGAACTGGCCTTCAACTTGGAAAAAACAAAGCAGCCGATGATAGGCGGCATCGAAGCCAAGTTCGCTGTCAGCTTTGGCGAGGCGTTCGACCTCACGAAACAGTGGCAAGGCCTCAGCATAGGACTTCATCCGCATGTGAGCGCGAGCGGCCATCATCAACCTTGCGCCTTCTTTTTCACCGCTGGCTTTCAATTCGCTGCTGCGAAAAATCCTCACCACTTCTCGGTAGTCCTTGCGCGCAAAGGCGTTGCCCATCAGCACCGTTTGCGCCTCGGCGCGGAAGTCCTCCATGCCTGAGGTTTTGAGAATCAGGAATAAGTGTCGGTCGGAATCAGCAGAGCGCCCGAGCTTGGCTGCAGCTAGAGCCGCTGCAAGCGCAGCTTCACCGCGAACCTTGGGAGGCGCATCGGTGGCGAGAGTTTCCTCGAATAAGGCCAAGGCTTCTTGAAATTTTCCATCGGCGGCGAGGATCTGGCCCAACGCCGTTTTTGCCTGTGGTGCAAAGTAGCCGCCTGCCGGGTCTTCGATCACCTTACGCAGCGAGTTGATCGCTTCGCGGTTTCTACCAAGCATCCGATAGCATGTGCCGGCAAGATAGTGCCCGCGTGGTCGCTCTTCAGGTTTTTCGGTGTTCGCCGCATAACGCTCGAACATCGGTACGGCAAAGGCATATTCGCCGCGATTGTAATGGTCTGCCGCCAGCGTGTACGCCGCAGCCGCCACCCACTTTCCTCTGCCGTAGCGATTGATCAGCGTGCTGAAGCATCGCCGCGCGTCATCGATCATGCCTGACTGGTAGTGACTATTACCAAGATACCACCATGCCTGCTCGGCTTTCGGGTTGTCGTAAAACAGGCTGAGGTAATCGTTGAAGATCATTGCCGCACGCTGGTAGTACTCCGTGCGATTGGCGAGATTGGTCGAGGCTTGTGCCGAATCGTAAATGTTTTTGCCTCGGAGAAACAAATCGTTCGACGAGTCGCCAGCCAGCACGGGATCGACCGCCTGCGCGCGCGGCACTTGGGCAATCGCCGAGCTACCTAGCATGAGCATCGTCAGCTGGATGCCAGCGAGTGTGAGAGTGGCGGAAGTTTTCAAAATCATTGCTGGGTTGCGGGTGCCTGTGTCGCAAAGGAAATGTTCCAGATACCGGCCTTCTGACAGGTGTCGATCACTTCCACAATCCGTTGGTAATCAACCTTGCCATCACCCCTTATCCTCACCGGTTGGTTTTCAAACTGCTTGGCAATCGCCGCAAGTTTTTCATGCAGCTTTGGAAGATCCATGTCGGAGCCTTCAACGCGGATCACGCGATCGGGCAGGACATTGATGATGATTTCGCCGCGCTGGCGTTCGGGGTCGGCACCTTCCTGCGCGGTCGGCACCGAGACATTGAGTTCGGTCTCAGTACGACCAAACTGCCAACCAATGATGAAGAAACTCAACAAAAGCAACAGAATGTCGATCATCGGCGCCAGTTGCATGGCGATCGGCGGCGGCTGACGGTTGGAAAATTTCATCCGCGCGGTGAATTAGATGCCTTGCAGGTCGCGGCGGTTAGCGGAGACGGAAAGTTTGCCGTTTTCATCTTCTTGGCGCTGGGCATGCAGCAGGGCGACAAAGTGTGTCGATGCCGATTCAAGTTCTGAGATGCAGGTGTTCACGCGGCCGCGAAAGAACGAGTAAAATGACAGTGCCACGAGGCTGATCCCCAAACCGCCGGCAGTCGCGATGAGCGCCTCGGATACGCCCGCCGCCAACCCCATTTCTCGCACACCTTGAACCCCGCCGGTGGAGATTTCGATGAAGGCCTTGATCATGCCGATCACGGTGCCAAGAAGTCCAACCATGGGAGCAATCGCGCCGATGTCGGAGAGGTAGGTGATGCGTGAAGTGAGCAATCCAGCCTGCCGCGAGCCTTCGGTCTGCGCGACTTCGCGCACATTTTCAAATGGCATGTTGGGATTGCCCTGCATGAACTCAATCGTGTTTTGCACAATGCGTGCCATGCATTCGTTGCGGCGGTGACTTTGGCTGACCAAGCCCGTGTAGTCGCGCTTGGCGATCATCGACTCGGCCATCGCCATGAATCGCTCGCTGACCACCGCGCTTCGGCGAATGGATAGAAAATACAGCAGAATGAGAATCACAGTGATCACCGAAAGAAGACCAAGCGGGAACATCATCAGTCCGCCCTTGGCGAGGATCTCGAGAAAATCCATTTGTTTCACGGGTTCCGTAGCGGCCTTGACGCTTTGGCCGTGGGCCAGCGATGCGGTGAGCAAAAATCCCGCAGCATATCGGATGGTACGCTTCATGATGGTGCCGGATTGTAATCGAAGCATGGATCAAAGCAAGCCTACCGAGGGGTGGTTGGCACGTAGGTTTGGTTAGTTTTTTCATTCCATCGCACGCGAATGACTGGGTTTTTCCTTGATGCCTCTGAAGCCCACTCCCAATCTCCACGTCGACCAACCACATGGGCGACATGGAATCCGGTGAGAACCCGGAGCAGTCGCGCTGCGGTATCCGGATACAAGTCCCCACCATGTCAATCGTCCGC
>JBEEOX010000203.1:0-3179 GCA_041191425.1 Verrucomicrobiota bacterium
TGGCAGGCCGTCGTTCGGCAGCAGAGCGGTCGTCACGCCGATGTTGACCATGGCGGGCACCACGATGACGCAGGTGAGGCCAAGCGCCACGCAGCGGCTAAACATGCTGGTGGTCTGCAAAGCGATCCCGCATCCGGAAACCGCTATCAGCACATAACAAAGCACCACAAAAAGCGTGGCGCCGAGGCCAAGTTCCTCACCGATGACAGGAAAGATAAAGTCGATGTGTGCAAAGGTGAGCGTGCCGAATTTTTCCACCCCGTTGCCAAGTCCCACGCCCGTTGGGCCGCCATTGCCAAGCGCCAGCAAGGCACGCCATTGCTGCATGCCGCGATCGAGTTGATGGATGGGGTTTTCCAAGTCGAGCCATGCCTGGATCCGGCCCCAGCGGTTCTCATTGCTGCGAATGTAGAGGTAGGCAGCCGTCATTGCCAGCAATGCAGTGGGAAGGATGAACCGCAATCTTGTGCCGACACAAAACATGATCGCTCCCACCGATACTGCGAGCGAGAGCGCGGTGCCAACATCGGTTTCCGCGGCAATCAGCAAAATCGGAATGCCCGCAATCGCACCGGGCAACACAAAGCCGCGGAAAAAGGTTTTCACCTCGGACTGCCAGCGCGCAAACCACGCGGCAAGGCAAACAACGACCACGATACGCGCCAGCTCGGACGGCTGGAAAGATATCGACCCAAAGCCGATCCAGCGCTTTGAACCGTAAATCGAAATGCCAACACCCGGCACAAAACAAAGCGCCAGCAGGATGCAAATGACGATGAACATCACCGGTGCCATCTTGCGGTAAAATTCGAGCGGCAACCTCGATGCCACCAGCGCCGCCACCAAGCCGCCACCCACCATGGCCGTTTGCCGCATTAGGAAATGATAAGGCTCCTCAGTTCCCTTCACCCACGCGCTTGTGCTCGCCAGCATGATCAGCCCAAGGGCGACCAAGAGGGCAACCGCAGCGCAGAGAATCGTGGAGCAATGGCGAACCATGAAGGAATGGCGGGTGTCGGATCAGGGAATGATCAGGTTTGCGCCGGCTTTGAGTTTGGTGGGATCGGTGATGGCATTGGCCTGCATCAACTCGTCTGGTGTAATTTTGTATTGCTTGGCGATCTTCGTGATCGTCTCACCTTTTTTGACCAAGTGCGTCTTGCCAGAAACCTTGATGGAAGCAGATGCCGCATCATCCTCGACAACCGCCATCGCCTTGGGCGCAGCACTCACATCCACCGGCACCGCATCCACCATTCCGTCATCAGTGGCAGGACTTGCCGCATTCACAACAATCGCCGCATCCGCTACAGCCACCTGAGTCGCAACCGCGGCGCTCTCGGCTTTCTTCGCCGGTAGGTTGAGGATCAGCCCCTTGCGGATGATCTTGCCCTCGTTCATTTGGCGCAGATCCAACTCACTCACGCCATGCAGTGTGGCGATCGATGCGAAAGTTTCACCTTCACGAGCCACATGGGTTTTGCTGTCGCTTGCCACCGCTGGCGCGGCAGCGATAGCAGACGCGATCTCTTTCTTAGCCGACCTTGCACCGACCTCACGCTGTGCGCTGGGAGCCGTTTCTTTCGGGCGACCATCGAGAAAACGCTGATGAATGAAGATCAGCGCGATCGCCGCAATGTGGATGAAAAAGATGATCGTCAGCGCGCGGGAAATTTTTGATCCGCCATCGTCATCCATTTCCAAACCGGACATGGTGGCACTGGCGGAGACTCGTTGACGCTTGCGCGTGACGGCACTTAAGCGATGAAAAATCCCCTTGGAAACCGGACGGCGTTTGACGGGTAATGTTTGGAATTTCATGTGGGTATCAGTTGAGTTGATGGACAAGATCTCTGAACGCGTCACCGCGTTGTTCATAGCCAGAAAATTGATCAAAAGACGAGGTGCCTGGCGAGAGCAGAATCGTCGATCCTTGGGGTGCGAGACTGCGTGCCGCCTTGACCGCATCGGCCAGCGTTGAAACTGCCTCGCATTGAATCGCTTGTGAAAAAAGCGTGGCCAGAGGATGGGCGATTTGACCGAAAGTCACGCAGGCGAGCGCCTTTTTTTCAAGCAGTGGCAAGACCGATGAGTAGTCGAGACCCTTGTCTTTGCCTCCGGCGATCAGGACCACTGGGCGGACTTGCGAGCGTAGAGCGCTTTCAAGCGCGTGGAGGTTGGTGGCCTTTGAGTCGTTGAGGTATTCGACGCCATCAAGCGTGCGAATGAATTCACAACGGTGCGGTGGCGGATTGTACCCGTGAAGTGCCTCGCGCATTACATCGATGGGCACGCCAAGGGCATGACAAGCGGCCATCGCGGCCATCGCATTTTCTGCGTTGTGCAGGCCGCGCAAAAAGCTGTCGCGGTTGAGATCGGCGCAAACTTTGCCGCCATGGAAAATCAAAACGCCGTGTGAAAACCAATCGGCTGCAGGATCAATTGTGGAAAAAGTGATGGGCTTGGTCGTCGATGCGGGAAGATCGCCACCAAAAGGGATCACGGCGACATCGTCGGGCCTGAGGTTTTCAAAAATACGAAGCTTTGCCGCGCGATAAACTTCGACCGATGGATAGCGGTCCATGTGATCCGGCGCGAAGTTCAACCAAACGGCCACATCAGGACGCAGTGTTCGGATGGTTTCGAGTTGAAACGAACTCAGCTCAAGCGCCACCACCGCTGGTGGATGAGATTGCAACACCACCTCGGCAAAAGGCGTTCCAAAATTTCCACATGGCGTGCCGCCAAGTCCCGCATGCTCAAGAATGCGTGCGACTATGCCGGTGGTCGTGGTCTTGCCGTTGGTGCCAGTGACGCCAACAATTTTCCCTTTGTAATATCGCGAGGCCAGCTCGACCTCACCAACGACCTCACCCGCTTGCGTTGCAAACGCCGCCACATAAGAGCCGTAGGTGTCGATGCCGGGGCTTACGACGAGCAAGTCGCTGTGCACAGTTCGTCCGACCTCTTCATTCGCATGAGGGTGAAGTGTCACTCCTTCAGGCATACCTGCCATGGCTTCTTCTCCTGCCACATCCCAAACCGAAACTTCTGCACCCTCGCGCAAGGCGAGCAAGGCTGCGGCCCGGCCACTGCGACCCGCCCCCAAAATGGCAACATGTTTTCCGGCAAGCGTCATGGGCATTAGACAATTTTCAAAATAGCGAGACCGAACAGCG
>JBEEOX010000204.1:0-3175 GCA_041191425.1 Verrucomicrobiota bacterium
TTTTTTTGCGCATCTGGCAGCATGCCAAGCAGTATCGTCCCGATGCGAAATTCACGACCTACCTTTTCACGATCACCCGCAACCTGGTCTTCAACGAATCCCGCCGCCGCAGCCGCAAAAAGGAAGTTCCGCTCGTCACTGATGACGCAAGCGGCAACCACCACGAACCGGGTGATGTCGCGCACCGTCAGCCCGACGCCACCTTGCTCGAAGCCGAACTCCGCAAGGCGGTCGACCAAGCCATCGCCTCCCTTCCCGAAACCCAACGCCTCGCGGTCGTCCTCCGCCGCTACGACGGACTCTCCTACGAGGAAATCGCCGAGGTGTTGGATCTGTCGGTGTCCGCGGTGAAAAGTCAGCTCTTTCGGGCCCGCCATAGCCTGCGCGAGGCCTTGAGCGGTTATTTAAATGACTGATTTTCAATCGCTTGTGATTTAAAACCCCTTCTTTTTGCGTTCTTGCCAAGTCTCTGCGACTGGTTTTATGATCTCCCTCCCGCCCACCCCCAAGGGTGCCCGCGAAAGAAAAACCGACCGTTTCACCGCAGTGCGATACCTGGATGCTATCAAGCGCTGGCGATTGGCCCAACAGGGGCTGTCGTCCGGCCGAAAAAGACGGATTCACACGGGCAACCCCCTCCTCGAAATTCTCCAGCAAAGCCTCTGGATTCGTTGGTCGCTGTTTGTAGCGTTCGCCCTGATCTCAGCGGTGATGGTCTACAACGCCGCAGCTGCCTCGGCCTTTGCCAAAACCCCAAGTTTGGGCGCGCTCTATGGAGCGGTCATCGCCTTTGCCGCGGTCGTGATGTTCCAGGTGAGCCTGCAAACCGCCTGCAACTGCAACAGCCGCGTGCTGCTCGTTTTTGGCGGTCTCATCGGTCACCTCGCGGTGGTGCGGTTGATCATGGGCCTTGCTTCATCGGGCTTCATCCCAAACGAACTTCACCTTTTTGCCATCCCCTTCGCCCTCGCGCCGATGCTGCACGGCATCTTGCTCGGACGCTCGGTCGGTGCCTTCTCGGCGGTATTTGTCACGCTCATCGGTTGCCTTTTCACAACTCAAAGTGAGGCACTTGCTTACATGATTCTCAGCCTCGTGGCGGGCATCACCAGCGTACTCATGGCCAACCGAGTTCGCAAACGCGCGCAGCTCATGCAAATCGGCTTCAATGTCGGAGCCGTCACGGTCGGACTCGGTCTCTTGCTGGGCCGACTCGATGTCGCGTCCTGTTTCGGACCCAACGCCATTAGTCACATGCAAATTTTTGGTATCGGCATTGCGACCGCCCTCGGCACCGCACTCTTCTCCGCGATGCTCATCAATGGAATGCTACCGCTTTTTGAGGATCTTTTCACGCTTACCACCGACATCAGTTGGCTCGAGCTCAGCGACCTCAACCACAAGTTGCTTCGCCAAATGCAGCTCGAAGCACCCGGCACCTTCCACCACAGCCTGGTGGTCGCCGCACTGGCCGAAGCCGCCGCGGAAAGCATCGGCGCCAATGCCCCGCTCAGCCGCGTTTGCTCATACTTTCACGATGTCGGCAAACTCGCCAAACCCTCGTACTTCATCGAAAACCAACACGAGGGCACCGAAAACCCGCACGACTCGCTCACGCCGACGATGAGCGCCTTGATCATCATCGCGCATGTGAAAGATGGCGTCGACATGGCCGTCAAACACAAGCTCAACCCGCGCATCACCGATGTGATCAAGGAACACCACGCAGGATCGATCGTGAGTTATTTCTATCACAAAGCCCGCAGTCAAAAGAAACTCGAACTCGAAAAGATCGATCGCAAAATCGAAAACCCCGAGGACCTTGTCACGATCGACGAAAAGAATTTCCGCTATCCCGGCGACCGTCCAACCACCCGCGAAAGCGGCATCATCTGCATCGCCGACTCGGTCGAAAGTGCCTCGCGAACTCTCGTCAAGCCCACCCCCGCGCGCATCCGCACGCTCATCGACGACATTGTCCGCGCAAAAATCGAAGACAATCAACTCGATCAGTGCCCGCTCACCTTCCAGGAAATTGTTGCCATCAAGGAAAGCTTCACCTCGACCCTGCGCAGCATGCTTCACAGCCGCATCGATTATCCGAAGAGCGATGATGCTCCCTCATCCGCCGCCAACCGCGCGAAACCCGATCGCGAAAGCGCGCGCACATCGCGGGCCGTATCGGAGTCCAAACGCCGCAAAACCACCCGCGAAAAACTTTCATGACACTCGAGGTCATCATCGGAAACCACCAGGAAGCCGTCGAGATCCCGGAGCACTGGCTCACCGCGCTTGAGGATGTCGCGCATGAAGCCGCACAACTCGCTCTGCAACACGCAGCCGAGGATGACTCACCGCTCTCCCATCTCGCCACGCTTGAGGTCGCGCTCGTTGATGACGCCACCAGCGATCAGGTCCACCGCGATTTCATGAAAATCGAGGGACCAACCGATGTGATCACCTTCCATCACGGAGAAATCGTCATCGGCGCCGAGGTCGCTCTTCGTCAAGCCGCTGATTACGACGAACCACTTGCCAGAGAAATCCTCCGCTACCTCGTTCATGGCCTCTTGCACCTAGCGGGGCACGAGGATGCGGAAACTAACGAACGCCAGCGCATGGAAAGCGCGCAGGAAAGCATCGTCAACGCGCTGTGGTCAGCGCAACTCGAAGAAAGGCTTAACGCCTAAAATCCATCACTTCGCGAATGCCTCGCGATGACGCAACACGGGGTCCAAAGCGGGCAGCGGATTGCAAAGGCGATGAATGAGATCGTCCCACGCGGACTGACCTTTCAAGATCTCCACCTCGATGCGCAAAAAGTAAACTGGCACATCGATCGAGTTCGGTCGCGGAAATCTTACCGCGTCTTTCTCCGTCGTCACGATCATCTCCATGTCACGCTCGACGCAGCGCTGCATGAAACGCTCGACATCCTTGCGCGTGAAACGGTGGTGATCTGAAAAACGCCGGCGTATCTCCACCCGCGCGCCCAGTTTCGCCAGCGACTTCTCAAAAGCCTCGGGCACCGCGATCGCGCTGATCGCACCCACCCACTTGTCTTGCAAAAATTCAAGCGGCTGACGCTCCCGCGTAAACACATTTTCCAAATGAATCGGCCCGTGCGCGCATTCGATGATCTCCGCCGTGCGGTTCCATCGACGAATCTCGGAGA
>JBEEOX010000205.1:0-3167 GCA_041191425.1 Verrucomicrobiota bacterium
CCGCGAAAGAGTATTATGAAATTTCCCATCGCTACTACGAGTACGCGATCATGCTGATCTTTGGCTCCTGCCTTTTCGATCTTCTCGACGGCCGCCTTGCGCGCCTTGGTGGTCAGGATTCGCCATTCGGTCGGGAGTTTGATTCGCTTGCCGACATCATTTCCTTCGGCATGGCTCCTGCGATGCTGCTCTCTCGTGCCGTGCTCTTTCCGCTGGGCAACGCCGGATGGGCGATTGCGCTGATCTATCTGATCTGCGGTGCAATGCGCTTGGCAAAATTCAACTGCCTTGCTGCGATGCCGAAAAAATCTGGTGACTCCAGCGACTTTCGCGGACTCCCCATCCCGATGGCGGCAGGTTTCATTGCCTCACTCACCTTCCTGCTTATCGATCTTTATCAAAATGATCATGAGCTCGGCATCTGGAAATATGTGCTTGCCGGAGTCATGCTCGGACTTTCGTTGCTGATGATCAGCGATATTCGCTATCCGAGCTTCAAAAAAGTCGGATGGAAAACTCGCGGCAATCTCGGAGCCATCGTTATCGCGGTGCTCATCATTTTCTTCACGGTCCAATTCCGCTATGTGATGCCCGTTGTGCTTTTCAGCCTTTATCTGGTCTACGGCATGGCCCGCCCTTTCATCTCGCAAAAGATGCGACGCGAAATTGAGGCCGAAGCGACTGAAGATGCGGCGGACGACTTGGAACCATCGAACGACCCACGTCATCCATGAGTTCGAAGTCGCGCCGCCCCAAGTGGCTCACCCTGCTGCTAGTCCTAGCACCGCTGTGGTTTATCGTTTCTGCGGGATTTGCGATTCATCATCGCATCAAATCCGAGACGATCGACGATCAACGCCCGCGAAACAGATTTTCGCGTTCGATCACCATCAAGGAAGTCGGTGACGACCTTCAAAAAATCACTGCGTGGATCGGTGAACGCCATCATGTGGGCGATATTCCCTCCAAAAATCTCGCCCGTACGGCGGCATGGATCGAGGGACTGCTTGGCCCAAGCAACACCGGGTATGTGATTGTAAAAAAACAGGGACCGCTCCAGTGGCCGATACTGATGACAACGCTTCACGGCAAGGATTCCGATAAGGCCGCTGTTTGGATTGTCAGTACCTACGATTGTAAGGCCGCTTCCAATGGCATTGAGGCCAACGCCACGGGAATTGTCGCAAGCATTGCCGCCGCCCGCGCGTTGGCGGGAAGCGAAGTGAATGCCGACATCCATTTCGCATTTCTGCCGCATTTCAACCACGCGGAAGCACCGCGTACGGAAATGGCGGCAATCCTGAAAGATCTGATCTTGGAAAATTCTCCGACCAAGGCCGTGCTATGCGTCGATGCCATGGGCGCCCAGAGCGCGCTTCAGGCGACTTCACGCGATTCCGCCCTGCTTGAGAGTCTGCCGCTACACGATCTGGCCACTGCGATCGATACGGATGAATCACGCCGTGGAGATGATAAAGACCTTGCCAGCCTGCTCTTCGACATGAGTCTTCCCGCTGTGCGCATTGCCACTCGTCCGCCCATGACCCAAGACGATCGAGACGACCAGATGCCAGCCGTGGCGACTTTGGCGCAATCCGCAATGTATCTAACCGAATTGATCAAACGCTGCGTCAATTCGCGCTAATTTCCATTTGAGATTTCCCGAAGCTAACGGAAACTCTCCTCGCCCCCCATGACCACTCAAGACTTGGAGCCATCATTCGTCTCCCACGCTCCCGGCTACTGGCCGAAAGATGCCATGGCCGATTGGCATGACGCGAAATGGCAGCTGCGCAATCGCGTGGACTCACTCACCGAGTTGGATAGCCACTTGAACCTCACTCAAGAAGAGCGTGCGGGTGTTCTGCTCGCGGGAAACAAACTCGCGATGTCGATCACCCCGCATTTTTTCAACCTCATCGACCGCGACAATCCCGATTGCCCGATCCGACGTCAGGTGATTCCGCGCATCGAAGAAGGTTGGAATGCGCCCGAGGAACTCAGTGATCCCTGCGGCGAGGACTCGCACATGCCGGTGCCTGGTCTCGTGCATCGTTATCCCGACCGCGTACTGTTTCTGGTGACCGATCGCTGCGCGTCCTACTGCCGCTACTGCACTCGCTCGCGCGTGGTTTCCGGCGTTGGCGAACAGCAACTCGAGACCCAGTGGGAGCCGGCATTCAAATACCTGCAAGAGCACACGGAAATTCGCGATGTGCTGCTATCAGGTGGTGATCCCCTTCTGTTTTCCGACGAACGACTCGACAAGCTGCTCACCCGCCTGCGCTCGATCCCTCACCTGCAATTCCTCCGCATCGGTTCGCGCATTCCAATCTTTCTCCCCCAACGCATCACTCCCGCGCTTTGCGAGATGCTCAAAAAGCATCACCCGCTTTTCATTTCCGTTCATACCAACCACCCGCGCGAACTCACCTCGGAAGTGCGCGATGCGCTCGGCCGCCTCGCCGATGCCGGCATACCGCTCGGCAATCAAAGCGTGCTCCTTCGTGGCGTGAATGATTCGGTCGAGGTGCAGAAGGCACTCGTCCATAAATTGCTAATGTGTCGCGTACGGCCTTATTACCTCTATCAGTGTGACCTAATCAACGGTTCTTCCCACCTGCGCACCCCGGTCGCTGATGGTGTCGCGATCATTGAAGGTCTGCGCGGGCACACGACTGGCTACGCGGTGCCTCAATTCGTCATCGACGGACCCGGTGGTGGCGGAAAAATCCCGATCAACCCCAACTACCTCATCGATCATTCGCCGGGCCGCGTGACCTTGCGAAATTACGAAGGCGATACCTTCGAGTATCCAGATCCATCTCGCATACCACAGTCGTCACTCGCGCAACTCCACGAGCTCGCGCTCAATCGTTGTTCCTAACGCAACCGCGACTTAAAGCGGCAGATCGTAGCTTCGTCCGCCAAGGCCCTCGTACCAGCGCACATAGGCGCGGTTGACCATGCCGTATCCGCCCGGTGTCGGATAATCGCCAGTGAAGTACCAATCGCCGCAGTCGCCTTGGATCGAGTCGTGCAAATTTTTGATCGTTTGGAAAATGACCTGAATCTCCCCGCTCCAATCAATATCCTCGGGGTAGACCATGCGGCTGATTTCGTCCGAGATCTGTGTGTCGCTAAAGGCCTCGTAAACGGTCTTCACG
>JBEEOX010000206.1:0-3091 GCA_041191425.1 Verrucomicrobiota bacterium
ACGGATCCTAAGCGAGTTTTGCGTCGCATGGAAGTTGCTCGCGAGGATTGGTACAACGAGGCGGCAATGAATCGCGCGGTTCGCGGGCTATTGGCGACTGGAGCATTTTCATCCGCGCGGATTGAGACCGAGGAGGTCGGCGACAAGATGGTCGATGCCACCCTTCATCTCACCGAGGCAAAAGCCAAGGAAATCGGTTTCGCTGCTGGTTACGGTTCGTATGAGGGATTCATCGGTCGGGTGAGTTACGCCGATCGCAATTTGTTGGGTCATGTGATTGGGTTAAACTCCGGGATCGAAATCAGCTCGCGAGGTTTGCTTGGTGAATTGCGACTGACCGATCCGTGGTTTCTTGGAAAGGATCTGCCGCTATCAGGTCGTCTCTACGCGTTCATTTACGGTCACGAGGGATATGACACGCGCGAGGAGGGAATTGAGGGAAAGGTGATTTGGAAATTTGGCGATCATTACGCGGTGGATTTGAGTGCGGTGTCGTCGGTGGTGAATTTGAGCGAGGATGGTCTGCCTGTCGAAGAGCTTGGTGAAACTGTGTACCTTCATCAGAGGGTGAAGTTGAATCAGTCCCTTGACTATCGAGACAGCGTGATTTTGCCCACCAGGGGGTGGCACTTGGATTGCCCTGTGGAGCTTGGTTCGGCGATTGGTGACATCAGTACCTCGTATGCGAGGCTTGGCTTGTCTGGAGGATGGCACAAGCGGATCCATCGTTTTTACGATTTGGGAATTGGCGGATCACTTGGCGGAATTTTTCCGTTTGGTGACAGTGAGGATCTCCCGATCGATTTGCGCATGTTCAATGGTGGCAGCCGCAGCGTGCGGAGTTTTCCAAACCGCGAGTTGGGTCCATTGGTTGATGGGTATCCGACCGGTGGTGAGGCGGGATGGAATGCCAATATCGAGTTGATGCGAAATATCTGGGGCTCGTTGAGAGGTGTGACCTTTGTCGATGCGGGTGGTCTTGCGCGCAATCGCGAGGAGTGGGGTTCGGCCGATGTTGAATTGGCAGCGGGCTTGGGTTTGCGCCTTGATTTGCCGATCGGTCCTGTGCGTCTCGAGTATGGATACAACCTCACGCGCGATGAGGATGAGCCATCGGGTACGCTGCATTTTGCCATCGGCATTGCCTACTAATACGGGGCGTTTGGTGCTTGCGGCCCCAGCACAGGATCGTCATATCTATCACATGGCTCAAATCGGTAAAAACAAACCCACGGGTATTCTAACAGCTTTGTTTGCATGGTTCTTGATGGCGGGTTGGGCCGCTGCGGCAGAAGCTGCAAATGAGAGTCTTGATCAGAAAATCGACGCTTGGTTCGGGAAAATCACCAAGCCCTTTGTCGATTTAATCTTTTTCAAGGTGAAGATCGGTGGTTTTGAAGCCTTTGCGGTGATCTTCTGGCTCGCGGCAGCGGGGGTGATCATCACGCTCGCATTTCGTTTCATCAATTTGAGGTCCTTTGCTTTGGCCTTGCGGACCGTGCGCGGCAAATACAGCACGCCATCGGATCCGGGTGAAGTGACGCATTTCCAAGCCTTGAGCGCTGCGGTCTCGGGCACGGTCGGCCTGGGCAACATCGCGGGTGTTGCGATCGGCATTCAGAATGGCGGACCTGGTGTTGCGTTCTGGCTTTTCCTGAGTGGTTTCATTGGCATGTCGACGAAGTTTGCCGAGTGCACACTGGGGGTAAAGTACCGCGAGTTCGATGCGGCGGGACGAGTGCACGGCGGTGCGATGTATTACCTGAGAAAAGGTTTTGCTGAGCGCGGAATGAAATCGGCCGGTCTGGTGCTCGCGGGATTTTTCGCGGTGATGTGCGTGCTTGCCTCGTTTGGCGGTGGCAATGTTTTCCAAGTAAACCAGGTCGCCGCGCAGTTGGTGAATATCACCGGTGGTGAGCAATCGTTCTTTGCCGGCATGCAGTGGGTCTTTGGAACGATCATGGCATTGATGACCGCCCTTGTGATCATCGGTGGTATCCAGGGCATTGCCAAAGTGACCGACAAGATGGTGCCAATCATGTGCATCACATATGTGGTGAGTTGCCTCATCGTGCTGGTGGTCAACTCGTCGGAAATCATCCCGGCCTTGGGTCGCATCATCACCGAGGCTTTTGAGCCGCGGGCGGCGATCACCGGTGGTTTGCTCTCAGCCTTCATCTGGGGCATGCGTCGCGCGACCTTTTCCAATGAAGCCGGCATTGGCTCGGCACCGATCGCCCATGCGGCGGTCAAGACGCGTCGTCCGGCTTCCGAAGGTGTGGTGGCCATGCTCGAGCCGTTTTTGGACACGGTGGTCATTTGCACAATGACCGCGCTGGTGCTCTGCGTGACCATGAAGTTCGACGGCGACACTGCGGCCTATGCGATTCACGGGCATTCGTATGTGTTGGGTCAGGTCTCCGGCGATGGCACGAAGTTTGGCATTGAGATGACTTCGCTCGCCTTCGAGACCGTGCATGTCGCCTTCAAGTACATCCTTTTTGCCTGCGTGTTCCTGTTCGCGTTTTCGACGCTGATCACCTGGAGTTACTACGGACTTCAGGCTTGGCAGTACATTTTCGGCAAACGTGATTTTACGGCAAAAATCTATCGTGTGGTTTTCTGCCTTGTCATCATTGTTGGCTCTTCGGCATCGATGGGAAATGCGACCGACTTCTCGGATGCGGCATTGTTTGCGATGAGCATTCCGAACCTGATTGGCGTGTACTTCCTGTTGCCAGTGGTGAGGCAGGAGTTTGCCAGTTTCCTCGCGTTCACCAAGCGGGTGGATGCCGGTGAATTGATCGAGGAGGCCGACAGGCTCGAGCGCAAGGATTGGGACATCTGATTTCCAGGCGTTTCGCTGGTTTTGTCGAGTTGATTGCCGGCGCTGGCGGTGTCAGGCTCTGCGCGGATGGCGCGCGAATACAAGCTGCACAGGTCGACGGGTGGAAATGCCTCGGGCATTGACTACCGCAAGGCATTGAATGCCGAACAGTACCGCGCGGTGACGGCGGGCGATGGCAAGGCCTTGGTGATTGCCGGGGCGGGATCGGGCAAGACGCGCACGCTGACCTATCGTGTGGCATGG
>JBEEOX010000207.1:0-3083 GCA_041191425.1 Verrucomicrobiota bacterium
TGCGGATCTCGGCCAGCATCAATGAACGCGTGACGAAAAGATTCGCGCTTTCCGGATTGCCCATGAGGTCGAGGTGACGCTTGCGGTATTTCGTTTCACGATCAGCAAGACCATGGAACTTGTCAGGCATCGGACGCAGCGACTTGGAAAGCACGGTGAAGCTCTCGACCTTCACCGTCGGCTCGCTGGTCTTGGTAAGAAAAGTCTCGCCCTCGATGCCGATCCAATCACCGCGATCGAGGCACTTCCACGCAGCCGCCTCATTTTCTCCGAGGCTCTTGATGCCGAGGTATCCTTGGATGGATCCGAGCACGTCGCCGAGTTGGAAGAACACCGACTTGCCCATGTCGCGCAGCGCGGTGATACGGCCCGCGATCTTGACGCGCCGGCCTTCGGTGAAATTTGCGCGCAGCTCACCCGGGGTGGTATCGACGGAAAACCTCGCGCCATATGGATCGACGCCGAGCTCGCGGAGTTTGGCGAGTTTCTCGCGCCGAATGGCGATGAGTTCGGCCTCGGTCGAATGCGTTTGGGGCGTGGCGTCTGCGGACATGACAGGCATGGCTTAAGCGCCCCGAGGTCCTCCCGCAAGAGTTGAAACGGATTGCCGCACGGAAATCGTCGGCCTTTGCAAAAATTTCGCATGGCCCGCCCCGCCGTCCGGTGCTACCCCTGCCGCGGATGTTTGAGGTCAGGCAAAAACCGGAAATGGTCGAACGCGCGCTGCTCGTGCGTTTTTGCTTTGACCCGCGCGAAATGGATGAAGCCGAATCGCTGCTCCAGGAGTTGGGCGAGCTGGTCAGCACACTCGGCATCACAGTGATCGATTCCGTGCTCGCCCGCTGCCGCGACATGCACAAGAAGCTACTCTGCGGAACTGGAAAGGCCGATGAAATCGTCAGCCTCGCACGAGCGCACGAGTGCGATGTGATCGTCATCGACAACGGCCTCGCGCCCTCGCAACAACGAGAGTGGGAAAAACTTGCCGACCTCTGCGTGATCGATCGCGAGGAGGTGATTCTCGACATCTTTGCGCAACGCGCGCAAACGAAAGAAGCTAGGCTGCAGGTCGAGCTTGCACGCATGCAATACGCGCTACCCCGACTTGCAAGAATGTGGGGACACCTCGACCGCGAAGGCGGATCTGGTGGTGGCCAAGGCGGTGGCGCGGCACGCGGCATGGGTGAAAAACAAATCGAGGTCGACCGCCGACTGGCGAATCTCAGCATCGATCGCTGCAAGCGCGAATTGGAACAGGTCCGCAAACAACGCCGCACCCAACGCAAAGAACGCGAGAAACTCGAAACCCCGCACGCTGCGATTGTTGGTTACACCAATGCAGGCAAGTCGACTCTGCTCAACGCTCTAAGCGGTGCTGGTGTGATGGCCAAAGACATGCTCTTCGCCACGCTCGACACGACAACGCGCCGCATCGACCTGCCCGATGGCCAGCCGCTGCTGCTCACTGACACAGTCGGCTTCGTGCGCAATCTGCCCCACCGCTTGGTCGAAGCTTTCAAGGCCACTCTCGAAGAAGCGGTGCTCGCGGATTTCCTGATCCATGTCCTCGATGCCACTTCGCCCGAGATCGAGCGCTTTCACCGCACCACGCTTGAGGTACTCGACGAACTCGGCGCCGAGGGCAAACCGACGATCACGGTCTTGAACAAAATCGATCTCGTTCAAGACCCCGAGCAAATCGCCTCGCTGGCCCGCATGTTTCCCGACGCGCTACGCGTTTCAGCGGCCACCGGCGAGGGCCTCGACCGTTTGCTTGACGCCTGCTCAACCGTGCTTGCCGACCGCGTGCGCTGCCTCGATTACCGCATTCCGCAGCAACGCGCAGATCTGGTCGGCCTCTTGCACCGCGATGCGAAGGTGCTTTCGACGGATTACGAGGGAAATGACATTCTCGTCCGCGCCGTCGTGCCGCCGATGCTGGCGGGAAGGCTCGAGGCATACGTCGCGCAACCCGCCTGAACTGGTCGCCATTTTCACATCCATGATCCGCGCTCTCATCATTCTCACCGGCCTGACGATCACAATCCTTCACGCGCAGGAGCCTGCGAGCGATGCAATCAACCGCCCCGTGCTCAAGGCGCTGCCCATTGGCGGCGACGACGACATCACCTCGCAGCCCATTGTCGATGAGATTTCCGTTGATGAAAAAACGGATCCGCAAACTGCGACTCGCATAGGCGAACCAACAACTGCAACAATCGACGAAATCGAAAGTCCTTCAAGCACCGCCAATTCAATCACCAAACCCGAGGGCCTCGAGGCACTTCGCCTGCAGGTGTTTTTGGACAAATTCAATTTCGGACCCGGCGTGATCGATGGGCGCATTGGCCAATTCAGCGAGCTCGCCGTACGCTCATGGAATGAGGTCAACGGCCATCCGCTTGATGACTGGTCGGCGGTGATCGAGGCCGCCAAGAGCGCCGTGACTGAGCCTCTGGTCACGGTCACCGTGCCCGATGTCGCCACCAAATGGGTCAACCCATCACTGCCGACCAAACGCAGCCTGCAAGCATCCGCCAAAAGAATGAGCTACCGCAGCATCGCCGAGTTCATGGCCGAGCGATACCACAGCGATGTTCCCTACATTACCGAGCTCAACGCCGACACGAAATTGAACAACCTCAAGCCCGGCGATTCGCTCATCGTTCCGAATGTCGATCCCTTCGAAATCGAAAAACTCACCGGCGCGAAATACGAAGCCGATCCGTCACTCAGCGAACGTCATGTGGTGGTGGATACAAAAATCAACCAGGCCCGAATCTTCGAAGCCGCTCCTGCCGCATTGGTCGTTGATGAGTCGGAGGAAGGCACAACAACACTTGCAAAAACCAAAGCCAACCGCGCCTTGGTCGCCTCCTTTCCCATCACGCCGGGCAAACCGCAGTTCATCAAATTCGGCACTTGGAAACTTCTCAACATGATCGAGCTGCCCTACTGGCGCTACGACCAACAACTCCTCGATACCGGCAAGCGCAGCGCGAACGCGCTCAACATTCCTCCGGGACCCAATAGCCCGGTTGGAGTCATCTGGAACGGCACCAGTCGACCCGGCATCGGCATGC
>JBEEOX010000208.1:0-3054 GCA_041191425.1 Verrucomicrobiota bacterium
GTTTCCTTGCGAATCACCGACTCGCGTTCGAAGTAGGAAAAATTTCCCGCGTACTCCTCGGCGCGGCCATGAGCGAAGGCGATCGTGCGCGTGCAAAGTGTGTCGAGCAATCCGCGGTCGTGGGATATGAGCAGGATCGCGCCGGGGTAATTGATGAGGTATTGTTCGACCCACACCTGCGTGTCGATGTCGAGGTGGTTGGTCGGCTCGTCGAGCAGCAGGACTTCGGGCTCTTGGAGAAAGAGCTTGGCCATCGCGACGCGCATCTGCCAACCGCCGGAAAATTCCGCGCAGTCGCGGGTGAAGTCGGCCTCCTTGAAGCCAAGCCCCTTGAGCACCGATTCGATGCGCGGCTTCATGCGGGCCGGATCGGTGGCATCGAGTTGCAACTCGAGCGCACCGATTTCCTCCAACGCTTCGGCGTAGGGTGACGAGCGGGGATCGAGCTTTTCGAGTTCGTGCGAAAGGCGGTCGATCTTGTCGCGCAGCTCGAGTGTTTCGCCGAAGGCCGATTCTGTTTCCTGCCACAGCGTGCGGCCGCGGACATGAATCCCTTCCTGCGGCAGGTAGCCGTAGCGCGTGCCCTTGGGCGAGTGGATCGCACCGGAGCTCGGGCGGATGATGCCGGCGACGCATTTCATCAGTGTCGACTTGCCCGCACCGTTGTGACCGGCGAAGGCAATGCGCTCGCGGGCCTGCACGGAAAAGGACAGGTCGTTGAACAACACGCGGGCGCCAAACTCCACACGCAGTGACTGGACGGAAATCATCGTGCGGTGCAGATGGCACGGAACGCAGCCAGCGTCAACCCCGATGAGGCCGCGCCCGGCCCTCCTTCAATGTAACGATAAAATTCGTCACGATAATTATCGTGACGAAGTCCACGGGTCGCGTTATCTCCGCCGCATGACACCGAGCGCTGTCAACAAGCTGACCGCCGAATTTCTCGGGACCTTCATCATGGTCTTTGCGGGGACGGGGGCGATCGTCATCGATCAGGCGCATGGTGGCGTGATCGGCCATGTCGGAGTGGCACTGACTTTTGGCTTAGTGGTGATGGCGATGATTCACGCCTTTGGCGACATCAGCGGCGCGCATTTGAATCCCGCCGTGACGCTGGCCTTTGCGGTGGCCAAGCGGTTTTCGTGGTCCGCTGTCGCCGGTTACATCGTGGCGCAGTTGGCCGGGGCTTTTGCGGCGAGTGGATTGTTGAAATTGCTCTTTCCTTTATCGCCGACCTTGGGTGCAACCCTGCCATCGGGATCAGTCGGGCAGAGTTTTGTTTTGGAGGTCGTGCTGACCGCGATTTTGATGCTGACGATCTTGAGCGTGTCGACGGGTGCGAGGGAAAAAGGAATCACGGCGGCGATCGCGATTGGCAGCGTGGTCGGGTTGGAGGCGATGTTTGCGGGTCCGGTCAGCGGTGCTTCGATGAACCCCGCACGTTCACTCGCACCAGCGTTGATGAGCGGAAATTTTCAGCACCTGTGGCTTTATCCAGTCGCAACTGTGCTTGGCGCGTTGATCGCAGTGCCTTTGTCTCGCTTGGTACGTGGTCGCCTCGACGCTTGAGGTTCCTCACGCGCATCGTGCAGTCTGCGCGTCGGACTCGATGAGATCGCATCCGCATTTGCGCAGGAATGCATCCATTTCGCTAAGCATGCGCTCGCAGTGCTTGTTCCACTTGGTCGAGCCTTGAAGGATCAGCGAACTTTCGCGCAGTCCGGTGAAAAGAATTTTTTCCGCACCCGCTTCGCGCAGTTCGCTGATCTCCGCGCGGAGTTTTTCAAAAAACGCGAGTTCGAATCCATTGCCCGCTTCGTTGGCGGACTCGACGAGTGAGAGCGTGATCGGCGGTGCAAGCGGCTTGAGCTCGTCGGCAATTTTCACGCAGCCGATTTTCATCAGCATTTTGCGCATGCGCTCGTAGAGGTCATTCAGCGTGAGCAGTCGCAGTGTGCATTTGGTTTCGAGGTATTTCACCACGCCGCTGTGGATGTCGTGAACGAAGGGAAAATCCTCCTGATCGGCGGCGCGGGCGGCGCGGCGCAGGGCTTCCTCCAAACAAGTGGTATCGTAATCGAAAACCTGATGGCGGCCGATTTGCAGGGCGGGACGGTTGGCGATGAAGGCGATCACGGCTGAGAAGTGGGTTTCAGTCTTTGAAAAGTCGGCGTTGGAAGGGGTCGCGCGCGGCGCGGCGCGAGAGCGATTGGATTTCCTGAATGAACTCGTTCACATCGTTGAACTGGCGGTACACCGAGACGTAGCGCACGTACGCGACGGGATCGATTTGGTGGAGCTTGTCCATGACCTTCGCGCCGATGTTGGCGGAAGGCACCTCGCTGGTGTGATCCTTGTGAAGATCTGTGAGAATTTCCTCCACCGCGCGGTCGAGGCGGTCCATCGGCACTGGGCGCTTTTCGCAGGCCTTGATCAGACCGCTCATGAGTTTCTCGCGGTTGAGGGCTTCGCGCGTTCCGTCTTTTTTCACGACCCGCAACTCGGTGCGCTCGATCTGTTCGTAAGTCGTGTAGCGGTAACCGCATTGCAGGCATTCGCGCCGCCGGCGAATCGAGGTGCCGTCCTTGGATGATCGGGAATCGAGCACCTTGTCTTTTTGGGACGCACATTGGACGCAACGCATGCGACCGGAATGATTGCCGCCCATATGGTAGGGTCAATCCAAAAACCACGGCATATTTAGTAGTTGATGCTGAATGATCCGCATTTCTTAAACAAATTTTTTAAACCCGTCATGGCGCAAATGACAAGGGCGCTGCCATAGCTCATTCCTGCAGAAACGAAGTCACCGCGAGCTTGCTCCGAAGCCTTTAAGGTAGGGTCAAATCCCCGCATCGCGGGTCCACGCTTCGAACTCCTGCGGGATCTTTGCCTCGAAGGACAGACGCTGGCGGGTGATGGGATGCTCGAAGGAAAGCTTCCACGCATGAAGCATGAGGCGGTCGGGCAAGGCGGCGTTTCTACTAGGTTTGCCGTAGATGGGATCGCCGACCAGTGGTGTGCCCTTGTGGTGCAGGTGCACGCGGATTT
>JBEEOX010000209.1:0-3025 GCA_041191425.1 Verrucomicrobiota bacterium
CACGCGTTTCGGAATCAATGATCGAGACCTTGGCCCGAGTGCCAAACGGTCACTCGCTGGTGGTGGGCGGATTTTATGGACAAACGAAAAACGACGACAAAACCAAGGTTCCGTTCCTTGGTGACATTCCGATCGTCAATTTCTTCTTCAAAAGCAAAGAAGCGAAAAAGGAAAACACCAGCCTCGTCTTTATCGTCACGCCGAAATCCTACGACCCCAAAGACCGGCATTCCAACGATAGTGCCAGCAACTTTGTGCGCGAGTCTGTTGCTCTCACGGCTGACCACGATTGGGTCGATGACAACAACCCCGGACCTGCCCACGAACCAAATGTCGGACGCACGATCCGCGGCGCGATGCCCTCACAGGCACCTTATTACCCAAGCGAGGGAGAAATCAAAGCAACGAGCAATACAAAAGCCAAACGCCCCGCTCCATTCAACTACAAACGCTGATACCCATGCAGCTTATCCGCAAGCCGATGCACTCAGAAACATCCAGCCAGACCGCGAGCGCCGAAAAGTCCGCACACGATTCGAGCGATTTCGCTGATGTCTTCGAGGCATGCCTTGAAAAGACAAGCCACGCGCTCGTGGCAATGAAGGCCGCCAGCGCGGTGGAAGTTGCAGAGGCCACGGAACTTTGCCGGATCTCAAAGTCCAAAGGCCGCCCCATCGACTTGCTCGAAGCCGTCGCCAAAGTTCAAGGACGAGAAGAGGCGCAAATGAGTGAAGCGGTCAACGCCCTCGCCGAAAAAATATCCATCACGCTCAACACGGCTCCACCTCTAATTCCCTTTGCCGGCAAGCTCATCACTCCTACCGCGTTCTACGAGTCGTTCGACCGCATCCACCGCATCGCCGCCGACCTGCTGGTGCCGGTAATTTTTGTCGAGGACACGGATGCAATCGGCGTCGCTTCAATCAACCCGATCGCTGCCGAAATGCTTTCGCAAATTATCCAAGACGCCGTGTCCCGCCGTTTCGGCATCCGCCCCTTCATGACCGTTGTTCGGCTCGATCACGAGTCATGGTCATTCCTCACCCGCAAACATTTCGGATCATGATCGAATTCGATGGCATGTCCTTCAACGATTTGATCAGCCGCCGCATCATGGGCGAGCTGGGACAACACGATCCGTCCTACGCCGATCTTGCCCAAGACCAAGTCGCCAACCGCGTCACGCGCCAGAGCTTCATGGCCACACTGGCAAAGATCAATGGGCTTCCCTTCATGCCGCGTATCGCGGATTTTTGCGAACCTTCTTTGCATGCTAACTGCGACGCCACGGTGATGACCCGCGGCTACTTCGCGCCACTTTGCCTCTCGGGAAACGACAAGCTCATCGTTGCCATCGCCAACCCCTGGAGCCCGCTTCCCGGTGAGTACCTTGCACCGCGGTTTCCTGATCTCGAAATCGTTGAGGTAGTCACACTGGTATCAGAAATCAACCGCGCCATTGAATCGGTCGCCACCAACTCCGGACCATCACGGTCGGACCTTGAGTCAATCGATGTCGAGGACATGGATGACAAAATCCGCGATTTCGATGTGACCACCGAGTACAGCGAGCCCATGTCACAACTGATCGCAACAATCATGGCTGATGCGGTCAAGACCCGCGCCTCAGACATCCACTTCAAGGTGGAAAAGGAAAGTTTCTACTACTGCTACCGCGTCGACGGCGACCTCGGGCAAAAGATTGAAATACCCATAAAGCTAAAGGATCGTCTCGATGCCTTTCTGCTCAACTTGATGAAACTTCCCACCGAGACGCGCAACACGGCTCCTGGCATCTCGGGCCGTTTCACGATCTCCTATTTCCATCGCCCCATTGATGTGCGCTACGAACGCCACCGCACCTACCGGGGATATCATGTGACCATGCGCCTGTTGGACAAGGGCAACATCAATGTCACCCTCGGCAAAGGCACACTCGCCTTCGACGATGAAACGCTTTTCGCGCTTTCCAAAGTGATGAAAATTCCCGCAGGCATCATCGTTATGTCAGGTCCTACTGGATCAGGAAAATCCACTACCCTAAACGCCATCCTGCGCGAACTCAACCGTCCCGAAGTCAACATCCTAACGCTTGAAAATCCGGTCGAAGACGAGGTGCCGGGCATCACCCACTGCGACCTCAAAAGCGCGAAGGAATTCAAGCCGATGATCGCATCATTCATGCGCTCGGACCCTGACATCATCCTTATGGGCGAGGTGCGTGACCTCGAATCTGCCGAACTTGCCATCGAGGCCGCCGTCACTGGCCACAAGGTGCTCACCACCATCCACACGCCTCGCGCCTCACAAATCATCGAACGCTTTGAGCAACTGGGCATCGAGCGCTGGAAAATCGCCCAAACACTCAAGGCAGCCTGCGCTCAACGCTTGGTCAAACTTCTTTGCCCTTACTGCAAGGAAGCAATCTCAGGAATCAGCGACATTGACCGCAAAACATTCTGCCTCGACGAAACATGGGCCGCCACCCCGCTCTTCAATGCCAAAGCCGGAGGTTGCCATGAATGCCGGAACAGCGGCTACAGCGGGCGCACCGCGATCCTCGAAATCATTCCGATCACGCCAAAAATTTCCGACCAGCTGTCAAAGGGCCTAATGTCACCCTACGAGCTAGAGGTAAAAATCGCCGAGGAAGGTGTGCTGCCAAACCTTCGACGCAGCGGACTCAGGTTGCTTCGCGATGGAAAAACTGACCTCGCCGCCGTCAGCAAGGTAATCGACATGACCTATACCGATGATTAACACCACCACAGCTAACGTCTCAGTTGATGGACGCTACGGCATGAAATCCGCAGTGGAAAAGCCGTCTGCCAACGCGAAAAAACAAGCCAAAGTAAAACCTTTTTCAAAAAAGGTGCTGGTCGATTTGTTCCGTGGTCTAGGCTCGATGCTGCGGGCGCAAATCAATACGGCGGATGCGTTGAAATATTACAGCAACGATCTCCCCGACAAAGCTCTTGCCGATACGCTGCTGCAAATCCGTGAAGACATTGCAAAGGGCATGAAT
>JBEEOX010000210.1:0-3014 GCA_041191425.1 Verrucomicrobiota bacterium
CTTGCGGATCATTTCGACGAAGGGCTTCGACGATCCATCACCGATTGGCGGCTCGTTCGCGTCCATCTCGATGAGCGCGTTGTCGACGCCCATGCCTGTGAGAGCGGAGATCACATGTTCGACCGTGTGGACTTTCACCGATCCTTCGGCGAGGGTGGTTGCGCGCTCGACCGTTTGCACCTTATCGACATCGGCATTGATGAAAGGTTGGTCGGGCAGGTCGATGCGGCGGAATTTGAAGCCGTGTCCCTCGGGGGCGGGCTTGAGAGTGAGCGTGACCTTTTGTCCGGTGTGGAGTGAGGTTCCCTCGAGGGTGGCCGGACCGGCGAGCGTGTGTTGAAAAGCGGCGGACATGCGCTGGGGATTTTGGTGCTTAGCGGCGGTGGATCAAGTCGTAATCAGCTGGTTTGGCAGCTTCGCTGTGATGAATCAGCGATCGAGGATCGAGTTCCAGTGTTCGAGATGGTCCTTTTGCGACTCGAAGAGGGAGGCCGTGTCGTCGTGAATCGTGATCGAGGTGATTTTGTCGCCCACGCCGTTGTATTTGCAGCCACGTTCTCCGGTATTGTTTTTACCCGTAATTTTTTCCACCACATCCATGCCATTGGTGACTTGGCCGAAGACCGAGTGACGGTTGTCGAGGAAGGGAGTGGCGACGGTGGTGATGAAGAATTGCGAGCCGTTGGTGCCAGGTCCTGCATTGGCCATTGAAAAGACGCCGGGTGAGCGATGGCGAAGTTCGGGATGAAATTCGTCGGCAAACTTGTAGCCCGGTCCGCCGCGACCGGTTTCCGTTGGGTCACCGCCTTGCAGCATGAAGCCTTCGATCACGCGGTGGAAGGCCACGTTGTTGTAATAGCCTCGGCGTGCGAGGTTGAGGAAATTCGCGCAAGTGAGAGGTGCCTTTGACGCGTACAGAGTGGTGTCGATGTCGCCGGCGGTAGTGTGAACGGTGATTTTGATGTCGGACATGCGGCGATCCAATACCAGCGGCTGGCGCTTGGCAATGCACTACATGTTTTGGGCCAGAACCCAGCGATATTCGGCCGCAATTTGCTCTTCGACGGGTCGGCGAAGCACGTTGGGTAGCACGCCCCAGGTGTAGGTCTCGATTTCCAAATGCCTGCAGTCGAGCCGGTGCGCACGAAGCCATGAGAGCGTATCGATGACATGATCGCGAGTGGATCCAAGGGGGGGCTCGGGCTCGGCATCGAGCGGGATGTGAAAATGCACGCGTGCCTCGCCGTGTAGGACTGAAGGGTCGGCGTTGAGGAAATCGGGCAGATCGATGAATCGGCTCAGGGTGCCGGACTTGTTTTGATGCACGACCTGATGCGAATAAACTGGCTCGTCGAATCCGGCGATGGCGGCAATGGCATCGGGGTTTTGTGGGTCGAGTGAAATGGCATTCGAGAGGTGGATCTTTGAAATTCGGATCCCGGCATCGGTGAAAGCGTTGAGCGATTCCTTCGCATTCTCGAACTGCAAGGCAAAGTGGCAGCAGTCGTAGTTGATGCCGATGCGCTTGAGTAATGTTTCGGGATCCCTCGCTTCATTGGCGATTCGATCGAAAAATGCCAATGACTCATGGGTATTTTCGATGTGGCCGAGTGGCTCGGGCTCGAGGCCGAGGTGAAGGTCCTTGCCCGAGCGATTTGAAAGCTCATCGAGCCAAATGGAAAACTCGATCAAGTTTTTGCGAATCACCGACTCATCCGCCTCGAATGACTTATGCGAACCGGGTAAGGTCGAGACGGATCCGCCGCATTCAGCAGGTGAGATGGCGGCGAGAATTTTGAAAAGGTTTTTGGTGTAATTGGTGCGGTTTTGATGGGTCCAATCCGGCGCGAAGACCTGTTCCTTCACGCGGGTGCCGTGAAAATTTCCGTAGGGAAATCCGTTGATCGTGAAGACATAGGTGTTGGTTTTTAGGAGCCACTCACAGAAACGCTCGAGATGGTCGCCTTGCAGGAGTTCGTGCGCGGCGAGTGCCGAGAGGCGAAGACCGATGGCAAAGGGGCCCTTGATTTGGCCTTGCTGCTCGAGCAGATCACGAACGCCTAGCGTGTGGGTTTGCAGGCTTTGCAGGGTTTCCTCCCAGTTTTGTGCTGGGTGGATGTTGGTGCAGTAAGCGAGGTGGGCGTTGTGAAATTTCAAAAGACAATGCTGTTAGATCACGAATCTCGGCGATTGGCTGAGGAAGTCGATGGGGTTTTGATGGATCACCTTTTCGATTTGGGTGGTATCGTGTCCGCGTGACTTCATCCGCAGCGCGCACTTCGGAACAGCCAGTGGATCTGAGATACCCCAATCGCAGGCCGAGTTCATCCACAGGCGTTCGGTGCCGTGCACCTCAAGAATGTCGATGGCACGATCAAGCGAGCACTTGCTGTGAGGGTAAAGCGTCATGCCCGCCCAGTATCCAGCATCGAGCACATGGGTGACCGTGTGCTCCTCGACATGATCGATGATCACCTGCGAACGATTGAGCTGGGAGAAATTCGCTAGCGAATCGAGGATGAGTCGAGTGCCTTTGAGTTTGTCCTCAAGGTGAGGGGTGTGGATCAGGACGGGCACTTTGTGATCAAGCGCGAGTTGCACATGCTCCTCAAAGATCGCCAGTTCATTCTTTGTATTTTTGTTAAGCCCGATTTCGCCGATGCCGAGGACATTAGGCGCCTTGAGAAACTGCGGGATGAGTGACATCACTTCGCGAGCGAATACGGGATCTTCTGATTCCTTCGGATTGATGCAGAGCCACGAGAAATGTTTGATGCCGAATTTTGCCGCGCGGTGCGGTTCGTACTCGGTGAGTTGGCGGAAGTAGTCGTGAAATCCTTGCGCGGATGAACGATCGAATCCGGCCCAGAAGGCGGGCTCGCAAACGGCCTGACACCCTGCGAGCGCAAGCTTTTCATAATCATCCGTCGTGCGGCTGACCATGTGCGCGTGGGGTTCGATGTATTTCATCGCGGGGTGAAATCAGTGGTCCGGCTTTGGCGCGCCGCTGGCTC
>JBEEOX010000211.1:0-3006 GCA_041191425.1 Verrucomicrobiota bacterium
TGGTGCCGATGTGCCTAAGGAAGAGCTGATTTGGCAGGATCCGATTCCAGCAGTGGATCATCCGCTCATCGATGAGGCCGACATTGCGGCTCTCAAGGCTCAGGTGTTGGCATCGGGGCTCGGCGTTTCCGAGTTGGTTGGCACCGCATGGGCTTCGGCATCAACCTTCCGCGGATCCGACATGCGTGGTGGTGCCAATGGCGCGCGCATCCGACTGGCTCCGCAGAAAGATTGGCAGGTCAATGAGCCTGCGCGCTTGACCAAGGTGCTCAAGACCCTTGAGGGGATCCAGGCTTCCTTCAATGCGGCGCAGAGTGGCGGCAAAAAAGTTTCGCTCGCCGATCTCATTGTGTTGGCTGGTTGTGCCGGCGTTGAGCAGGCCGCAAAAAATGCGGGTGTGGAAATTAAGGTGCCGTTCACACCGGGTCGCATGGATGCCACGCAAGAGCAAACGGACATCGATTCTTTTGCCGTGCTGGAACCGGCGGCTGATGGATTCCGCAATTACCAGCGTGCGAAGTTCACCGTTTCGGCCGAGGAGTTGCTCATCGACCGCGCGCAGTTGCTCACGCTCACCGCGCCTGAGATGACGGTGCTTGTCGGTGGTTTGCGCGTGCTCAATGCCAACTTCGAAAAGTCGCAGCACGGTGTCTTCACCAAGCGCGCGGAAGCCTTGACCAACGATTTCTTTGTGAACCTTCTCGACATGAGCACCGAGTGGAAACCGCTCTCGAAGGATGGCGATGTCTTTGAAGGTCGCGATCGGAAATCAGGCGATCTCAAGTGGATCGGCACACGCGTCGATCTGGTTTTCGGATCAAACTCGCAGCTTCGCGCACTGGCTGAGGTTTATGGATCATCCGACGCAGGTGACAAGTTCGTGAAGGACTTTGTCGCGGCTTGGAACAAGGTCATGAACCTTGATCGCTTCGATCTCGCGTAAAAAATCAGTGACAAAAAAAGCCCGCATGGTCATCGCCATGCGGGCTTTGTGTTTGAGTGATTTTGATTCCTAGCCTGTAAAGCGTGCTGCCAAGCTTCACCACGGAATCCATGGCGGCAGGATGATTCGCGGGTTTTTCTTGTATTCGTCCTGACTCTCTTCGATCGCGGTGGCGTGACGGTTCTCAAAGTCGATCTTTATGCGGCTTTTTTCCTCCTGCGTGACGTGCGAGAGTTGACGGTACGGGATGTGGGTCGTGGGGTCGATCTGTGTGATGTAGTGTTTGACCTCTTCGTAGCGCACATACTCCCAAGTGGCAGTTTCGCCGGACTCGGTTTTTCGGCTGCTGGTTTTTGTCGGTTTACCAAGCACTCGCGTCACTTCATCCATCGTCATGCCGCACGCGATTTGGCCTGCGGCGATAAGCTCCTGCACTTGGATTTGGCGTTCGTAAAATTGTTTGATCTTGGCGGCGAATTCCGGGTCTTCGGGTGAAAATGCCCACGGTGCGACCCATCCGGAAATGCCTTCGCGGCGGCCCATGCCGCGAGCACGATAGGCTTTGTCGGTGATGGCATCCACGCGGGCAGTTTGATTCGCGACGAGCACACCGAGTTGATGCTTGCCTTCCTTGTCGGAAAAAACCGGGGCCTCGCGGGTGACTTTCAGTTCCAGCGGCTTGAGTCCCGCTTGTTCGAGGTAGACCACGCCGGGCTCCGAATCGAGCAGCGACTTGCGCGGCGTTCGTTTGATTTGAGCATCGACGGGCAGGACAAGTGTGCAAGCGAGGAGAATGGCGAGAGCCGGTCTCATGGTGGGCAAATTAACCTGAATTTTCGGAAACTGAATCTTTTTCATCCGGAGATTCGGTGTTGGACGCGGGCCGGGTCTGTAGCAAGGTCGGCGCATGCATTCCGTGGGATCGCTTTCCGAAAAAATGTTCGAAATGGCCAAGCGCTACACGCCGGGCGGAGTGAATTCCCCGGTGAGGGCATTCCGCAATGTCGGCGGCGAGCCGTTTTTTGTGAGGCGTGCAGCAGGCAGTCGGATTGAGGACATCGATGGCAAGAGTTACATCGATTACATCGGCTCGTGGGGGCCGAACATTTTGGGTCATGCGCCGGTGGTGATCACCAACACGATTCACGAGGTCGCCAAGAGCGGAATTTCATTTGGCATTCCGAATCCCTTCGAGGTCGAGATGGCGCGCAAGGTCTGCGAGTGGGTGCCATCGGTGGAAAAGGTGCGGATGTGCAACTCAGGGACCGAGGCGACCATGTCGGCGATTCGATTGGCGCGCGGATTCACTGGGCGTGATCTTATTGTGAAATTCGATGGCTGTTATCATGGTCACAGCGATGCCTTGTTGGTTGCCGCTGGTTCGGGTGCGTTGACGCATGGCGAGCCGGACTCGGCGGGTGTGCCGCGCGCGGTGGCATCGAATACCATCGTGCTGCCGTACAATGACCCCGAAGCGCTTGAGAAACTTTTCGCTGCGCGCGGCGAAGACATTGCGGCGATCATTGTTGAGTCTTATCCGGCGAATGCGGGGCTGGTTTTTCCGCGTGCGGGCTATCTGCAACTGCTCTCATCGATTACCAAAAAATATGGCGCGCTGTTGATTTTCGACGAGGTCATGACCGGCTTTCGTTTGGGCAAAGCAGGGGTGCAGGGGATTGAGAATCTGATGCCGGACTTGAGTTGCTTTGGCAAAGTGATCGGTGGTGGCCTACCCGTGGGCGCCTTTGGCGGGCGTGCTGATGTGATGGATTTTCTCGCTCCGCTCGGTCCGGTTTATCAAGCGGGCACGCTTTCGGGAAATCCGCTGGCGATGGCGGCGGGGCTCGCACAGTTGCGGGAGTTGGAAAAGCCCTCGGGCTTTGCGCGGCTTGAGGAACTGGGCGCGCACTTTGAAAAAGGCCTGCGCGGCGTGATGGAGTCCCGAGGTATTGCGCATCGCATCAATCGCGTCGGATCGATGTTCTGTTTGTTTTTCACCGACCGCGAAATCGTCAATGTCTCCGATGTGATGAAACAAGATCTCGGCATGTTCAAAAAGTTCT
>JBEEOX010000212.1:0-3003 GCA_041191425.1 Verrucomicrobiota bacterium
GCGACCGTGCTCATCGAGGGCGAGTCAGGCACTGGCAAGGAAGTCGTTGCGCATTTGATCCACCACCTCTCCGGTCGTCCGGCACCGAAGATGGTCACGGTCCACTGCGCCGCCCTCTCGCCGCAGCTTCTCGAAAGCGAGCTCTTTGGTCACGAGAAGGGTGCCTTCACGGGTGCCGCGCAACGCCGCATCGGCCGTTTCGAACAAGCCGACGGTGGCACGATCTTTCTCGACGAAATCGGCGAGATCGACGCCGCGACTCAGATCAAGCTCCTGCGCATCCTCTCCGAGCGAAGCCTCGAACGCGTCGGCTCGAACACGCCCGTCAAGGTCGATGTCCGCGTCATTGCCGCCACCAACCGCAACCTGCGCGAGATGGTCGATGCCGGTACTTTTCGTGAAGATCTCTACTTCCGACTCAATGTCGTCAAAGTCGAGATGCCTCCCCTGCGCCGCCGCCGCGAGGACATCGTCCTGCTGGCCAACAGCTTCCTTGCCGAGTTCGCCAAGGAAAACCAACGTCCGCTCAAGCCGCTCACCGATGAAGCGCTCAAGCTACTGGTCGATTACCCATGGCCGGGAAATGTTCGCGAGCTGCGAACCGCCATCGAGCACGGCGTGGTCATGAGCAATGACCCGCAAATCGATGTCCGCCACCTTCCGGGCTTTCTCCTCCAACCCTCCGCACCCTTCAAGACCGCCGCATCAACCAAAAACTCCCTTGATGATCCCGCCGAATTGAATTTGCATTCGCTCGAAACCAACGCCATCCGCGCCGCCCTCGCCGCCTCGGCCGGCAATCGCACCCGCGCCGCGGAACTTCTCGGTCTCAGCCGCAGAACCCTCCAACGAAAACTCAGGGAACTCGGCCTCTAAAAACCCATTTTTACTGCAATCCATCATGCCCACCGAACTTCGCAGCTCCACAGCCGCCACGCTAATCCGCCACAGCTTATTTTTCATCGTCTTGATCATTCTCACGCTGGGCAACCTCTTCACGCTTTTCCGCGGACTCAACTCGCCGCAAGCGATGGATCAGGCGCAAATCGCCCGCGAAATCGCTCGTGGCAATGGTTTCGCCACCAAGATGATCCGCCCCGTGGCCTATTATCAGGCAGAGAAAACCAATCGCCGCGATGTCCCCCTGCAAGGTTTCCAAGACACCTACCACTCGCCGCTCAACCCGCTGCTCAACGCGGCCGTGCTCAAGCTCATCGGCGCCGACAAACCGAACTCGTGGCAAATGAATGAAAACGAGCTGGTCTTCCCGCTCGATCGGGTGATCGCCACCGTTTCCACGCTCTTCTTTCTCGTCGCCATCGGCGTGAACTACCTGCTCATCTCACGCATCTTTGATGCAAAAATCGCCGGCGTTTGCGCGATCCTTCTGCTGTTCTGTGAAACCTACTGGAACTACTCGCTCAGCGGCCTACCGCAAATGCTGATGCTCCTTCTGTTTTCGTGCGGATTGTTTTTTGCCTATCGTGCGACCGAGGCCTCTAGCGAGGGACGCATCTCCATGGTGCCCGCCATCGTGGCCGGCATCTTCTTCACTTTGCTGGCGCTCGCCCACTGGATGACGGTGTGGATCTCACTGGGTTACATCATTTACGCCGCCATCGCCTTCCGTCCACGCGGCATCGTTGGCATTTCGATTCTCGGTCTCCTGCTCATCGCGGGCATCGGACCGATGATCCGCAATGTCGATGTGACCGGATCCCCCTTCGGCACTGCCTTCCTCACACTTTACAATGGTCTCGGCAATGGCACGGAAACCACCGTCATGCGGAATGCCGACCTCGAGGCCGAACCGCTCGTGCTCGACGGCCTCATCGCCAAAGTCCTGCGCACCACGCTGCTGCAAGCCACCGACATCATTCCCTTGCTCGCCAACATCATCATCGCGCCGATGTTTTTCCTCGCGCTGCTGCATCCCTTCAAGCGCAAGTCGATCGCCGATTTCCGATGGGCGATTTTGCTGATGTGGGTCACGACAGCTTTCGGCCTCGCGTTCTTTGGTGTCAGCACCAAAGCGCTCGATCCAAACCAACTCCACCTCTTGTTCGCGCCCATCATGACCGCCTACGGACTGGCGTTCATTTCCATCCTCTGGAACCGCCTCGACTTCGTCGGCTCAACACCGATCCTGCAAAATGTCCACCACTTCGTCATCGTCGGCATCTGCGCCCTGCCGCTCGTGCTGGCACTGCCCTCAAAAGTGCGCACCGGCATGCACCTCAGCAACCGCGGCGGAGTTCCGCATTGGCCGCCGTACTACGCGCCAGCGCTCAACGGTGAAAAAGGCGTGAAAGGCCTCACGCAACCCGATCAGGTGGTGTTTTCCGATCAACCTTGGGCTGTCGCATGGTACGCGGATCGCATCAGCATCTGGCTGCCACCCACCCGCGAGGGATTTCAAAAACTCGAGACCGTCGCCAACGATCTTCAAACACCGGTCGCCGGAATTCTCATTTCCCCCTCCTCTCACGGCTCGGGCCCGGTTTCCGAAGTAGCAAACCTTTACAAGGACTTCACCTCGCTGGTGCTCGACGGCCGCGTGATCATGGCCACCTATCCACCCGGCATTCCGATCAACGACAAAGCCACCCGCATCCAGGACATCACGCGTCGCTACCCCTACCGCCAACCGCTCGTCGGCATGGATATGATTTACTACAGCGAAAAGGCCCCCGACAGTGACGGCGAAAACAACCTCTGATCAATCCCATGGCCCGCCGCAAAATCAGCCCCGATGAGGGGACATCCGAGCCCTCCTTCGAAGACGCCCTCGCTGGGCTCGAATCGATCGTCGAGGCAATGGAGCATGAAAACCTTCCGCTTGAGGACCTCGTTTCCCACTACGAAAAAGGATCGGCCTTGCTCAAACGCTGCGAGTCGATCCTTGATTCCGCGCGCGAACGCATCGAACTGATCACTCTGCGCAACGACTCCACCGAATCACCATCCCCATCCGGCAATCAGGCCGGCGCTCATTCCCAGTCC